>DAOVRJ010000224.1 GCA_030628225.1 Candidatus Zixiibacteriota bacterium
GATCGCTCTCTATGGAAGACCCCTCGCTGATACTGCCGTAAACCTCATCGGTGGAAATCTGCACATACCGGCTCACCCCCAGCTCTCGCGCCGCCTCCAACAGCACGTGTGTCCCGAACACGTCGGTGCGCACAAAAGCGCCGGCCTCACCGATGGACCGGTCCACGTGAGTCTCGGCGGCGAAGTTGACCAGCGCATCACATCCGGCCATGGTCTCCTCCACCACCTTCTGATCACAGATGTCCCCCTTCACAAAGGTGAAGCGCGGGTCATCCCAGATATCCTTTAGATTGTCCAGATTGCCAGCATAGGTCAGCTTGTCTAAAACGACCACTTGGCTGTCCGCGTGTTCGGCGAGCATATATCTGGCGAAGTTGCTGCCGATAAAACCGGCCCCACCTGTCACTAAAACTTTGCCCATTATTTTTCTCCCGGGCAGCCCGGAACAACTCTTCTCCGTGATGCTGCCATATCAAAGAGACACCGCCGGAGAATCTCCGGGCCTCACCCTCTGCTCATTTCATCTCAATTTCCCAGTCGTACGGCACATCTGGTGAATCGAAGGGAATCCTGTGCTCATCGGGCTGCTTGTAATTATAGGGTTCCGTGGGACAGTTGACCACGATGGCCTCATCATTGCCGATGCACTTCCACCCGTGATAGACCCCTTTAGGAATCCGCACTAACATGGAGTTGTGGATGCCCACGAAAAACTGGTTGACCTCGCCCTTAGTGGGGGACTCCTCCCGGGCATCGTAGAGGACCAGCTTCACCATGCCGTGGATCACGGCCACGTTGTCCGTCTGAATTTTATGGTAGTGCCAGCCCTTCACCACACCTGGATAGGTAGTGGTCATGTAAACCTGGCCGAACTTCTGGAAGATCTCCTCGTCGCAGCGCAAGATCTCCATCAACCTGCCCCGCTCATCGGCGATCACGTTTAGCTTCTTGGTCTTTACACCCTCAATCATGGCCATCCCCCAGTATGGACAATGATTATGCCTGGCAAGGCTTCCCTCGCCCGACGCCGACATATCTGAATCCCAAATTGTCCATCTGCTCCGGATCGTAGATGTTGCGCGTGTCGATGATCACCGGCTCTATAAGCAGCTCCTTGATCCTGGTCATATCCAGCTCGCGAAACTCGTTCCACTCGGTCATGAACACCAGAGCGTCTGCTCCCTGGCAAACGGCATAGGCATCATCACAGAAGGTCACCCGGTCAAGGACCCGGCCGGCGTTGGGCATGGCCACGGGGTCATACGCCCTGATCTTAGCCCCCCGCTTCTGCAGATCCTGAATGATATAGAGGGCCGGGGCCTCCCGGACATCGTCCGTTCTGGGCTTGAAGGACAGGCCCAGGACCCCGATGGTCTTTCCGGCCAGATCGCCCACTGCCTGGATCACCTTTCGAACCATCCGCTTGCGCTGTTCCTCGTTGGCCTTCACGGCCGCCTTGACGATCTTCAGCTCCGCGCCGGCGGCCTCGGCCACCTTCAACAAACCCACCGTGTCCTTGGGAAAGCACGAGCCTCCGTAGCCCGCTCCGGCGTGGAGGAACTTGGAACCGATCCGGCCATCCAGCCCCACAGCCTTGGCCAGCACCTGGATATCGGCGCCCACCTGCTCGCAGAGCATGGCAACCTCGTTGATGAAGGATATCTTGGTGGCCAAAAAGGCGTTGGAGGCGTATTTGATCAGCTCGGCCGTCTCCAGGGTGGTCCTGATAATGGGGGTCTCTATTAGATACAGGGGGCGGTATATTCGGGACATTATCTTCATGGCCCTGGTGCTGCTGGTCCCGATCACCACTCGATCCGGATGCATAAAATCGCCGATGGCCGATCCCTCTCTCAGGAATTCGGGGTTGGAGACCACGTCGAACTCCACCTTTCCACCGGTATGCTCCCGGATAACTTGCCGCACCCGAGCACCCGTGCCCACCGGGACCGTGCTCTTGTTCACCACGATCTTATAGCCGTTTAAATTCTCGGCCACCGTGTGAGCCACATCGAAAACGGCGGACAGATCCACGGCTCCGTCTTTGTCCATGGGCGTGCCCACGGCGATGAACACGATCTCGCACTTGCGGATGGACTCGGGCAGATCGGTGGTGAAAGCAAGCCTTTTCTTGGCCTTGTTGCGCTCCACCAGCTCTCTCAGCCCGGGCTCGTAGAAGGGGATCTGGCCCCGGTTCAAAGAGGCGATCTTGTCCTCAGCCACGTCGACGCAGGTGATCTGGTTGCCGAAATCGGCCAGACAAGCTCCCGTGACCAAGCCCACATATCCGCTGCCGATCATGCAGATCTTTTTCATAACTCCTCCCCATCCCTCTCTTGGACCATCCCGTGAGGTAGATTTCCAAAATTAAAAAGAAGAAGCGGGCTTGTCAAGTAGTTTTAGCTCCAGACCCACAAAACAAACAGGTAACTTCCCAGCGTTGCGGCCAGGGTAAAGGGCAAACCGATCCTGACGAACTCCCCGAAACTCACGTGATATCCCTCCCGGCGCAGCAGGCCCACGGCCACGATGTTGGCCGAGGCCCCGATGGGGGTGATATTGCCGCCCAGACAGGAGCCGATGAGCAGTCCGAAAATCAACAGCTGGGGAGGGATGCCCAGGCCCTGGGACAGCATGGCGGCCACGGGAATCATGGCCGTTAAATAGGGCACATTGTCCACGAAAGCTGAGAACAGGACCGAGCCCCACACTATGATGGTATAGGCCCAGAAAACGCTGTCCCCGGTGATGAGCTGTATACCCCCGGCCAGGTCGCCGATCAGGCCAACCCGGGTCAGGGCACCCACCATGACGAAGATCCCCGCCAAAAAGAAGGTGGTCTCCAGGTCATACTCTTTTAACACCTGCCGGCACCTCTGCCGCTGACCCTTCCTCCGGTCCCGCAGAAATTGGTGCACCAGGCCCAAAAGGCCAAAGAAGATACAGATGACGCCGCCAAGGTACCGGAAATCCGGATCCAGGGAGGAGGACCCGGCCAAACAGACAACCATCAGAGCTAAAAACAGGGTGGGAAACCAGGTCTCCACCCGCTCCACCTCGATCTGCCGGATGGGCTGCTTGAACCTGCGAAACAGGAAATAGAGAACCACAAAGGAAAGCAGCGCGCCCAACTGCACGGCGAAGAAAATACCCGGCTTCCCCCCCAGGAAGAAAAAATCGTTGAAGCTCATCTTCTGGTAGCCGGCCAGGATCATGCTGGGCGGATCCCCGATGAGGGTGGCCGTGCCCTGCAAGTTGGACGAGATGGCCAGGGCGATGAGAAAGGTCACCGGAGAAACCTTCAGGCGCCGGGAGAGCTCCAGGGCGATGGGCGCCACGATGAGCACCGTGGCCACATTCTCCACAAAGGCGGAGATGAAGCTGGTCAGCGCGCAGACCCACAGTATGGCGATGCCCACTGTCGCGGAGCGGTCAACCAAAATGGCGGCCAGCCTGGCCGGCACTTTGGAGTGGATGAACAGCTCAGCCATCACCAGGGTGCCGGCGAAGATACCGATGACATTCCAGTTGATATCCGAAACCAGACCGCCCAGGGTCACCCTCCCGAGAACAAACAGCAGGGTCACTCCCACCCACAGGGCCAGGGCTCTGTGCCGCCGGCTGATGACCAAAAATAGGTATGCGGCGCAGAAAACGATCAGGACGGTGGTTTTTGGTGGAATGGGTAGGGACAATGAATGTTCTCCCTTGGGTGGCTGTTAATCGAGATTCGTTAATCGAGATTCGTTAATCGAGACTAGAGACTTGAGACTAGAGACTCGGAAGGGCTGATCTGCAATTGACTTAACACGAACTCATTGATAAACTGTTAACCCATTGATCTGGCACTTCATTTTTCAATTTAAAATTTGCACTTTGCAATTTGAAATGAATCTTTTTGAAGGGGGAAGTATCCCCCTCGCTTCAGCCAGCGTGCCC
>DAOVRJ010000008.1 GCA_030628225.1 Candidatus Zixiibacteriota bacterium
GCCTCACGTGGACAAGAAATCCAGGGAGCAATTTGAGATGCGCATCCACAAGAGACTCATAGACATCGTAGAAGCAACTCCAAAAACAATAGAGGCCCTGATGGGTTTGGATCTCCCCGCTGGCGTGGACGTGGAGATCAAAGCCTGAGGGCAATTGTCAGGATACTGTTGAGAGATGATCGGACTCATTGGCAAAAAAGTGGGAATGACGCGTATCTTTGGCCAAGCTGGAGAATCCATTCCGGTAACAGCCATCATAGCAGGTCCGTGTCGCGTTGTTCAGATAAAGACGAGCGAAAAAGAGGGATACCAGGCAATTCAGCTAGGTGCCTTTGATCGGCGCAAGAAGCTGGTCAGGAAGCCGCAGTTGGGGCATTTTTCTAAGGCAGGAGTTGAGACCAAAGCTAAATTGGCCGAGTTCCGCGTGGGGAACGTGGGTCCTTATCGCCTAGGACAGGAGCTTAAGGTGGACATTTTTCAAGAAGGCGATCGGGTTAAGGTGACCGGAACTTCCAAGGGCAAGGGTTTCGCAGGGGTAGTAAAGAGATGGGGTTTCGCTGGAGGACCTAAGACCCACGGTCAATCTGATCGTCACAGGGCGCCTGGTTCTATAGGTGGGGCATCTTGGCCTTCCCGTGTGTGGAAAGGGATGAAGATGGCCGGTCGAATGGGCTCTGAGCGGGTGACGATACTAAATCTGAAGGTAGTCAAGGTTGATCTGGAGCAAAATGTTCTGCTGGTGAAGGGCGCTGTTCCGGGTGCTCGAAATGGATACCTGCTCATTCAAAGAACTACTGAGTTGACGTCCGTGCCGATTTCTTCCGAAAAGGAGGAGGAGAAGGCAAAATCCGAGGGAAAGGTAGAGGAGAAACTCCAAAAAGTTTCTGCTCCCGAGGCGACAGCGCCGGAGGCCCCTAGCTCTTCCGAGGAGGAAGTTCCCCAAAAGGAGGAAGCTGCGCAGGAAGTTTTGTCAGAAGAGACGACAGATAAGACTGAGCCGGAGAAAGAAATAGCGGAAAAATCACAGCAACCCCCAGCTCCTGAGCAGGTATCGCCGGAGGTTAAAAGTTCTTCTACTGGGGAAACCCCGGCAGAAAATTCAGCTGCGCAGAAGGAGGAAGCTCCAGAGAAGAGAGCGGCCACGCCTGAAGAAGAGTCTACTGGAGAGAAAAAGGGATAAGCTATGGCTAAAGCGAGAATATTCAGCTCCGAGGGTCAACAGAAAAGCGAGATGGATCTTCCCGCCGATCTGTTTGGGATAAAACCCCATCGTGCAGCGCTATATGATGCCGTAAGAGCTCACTTGGCCAGTCGCAGAAGCGGGACGGCTTCTGCCAAAGGGCGGTCAGAGGTGAGGGGTGGTGGGGCGAAGCCCTGGCGGCAAAAGGGAACTGGGCGTGCCCGAGCGGGAACCAATCGTTCTCCTCTATGGCCTGGGGGAGGGGTGATCTTTGGTCCAAAGCCAAGGAAATATAGGTTGAAGTTACCACATAAGGTCGTACGTTTGGCCCTAAAATCTGCTCTTTCATCCTGTGCTCAAGATGGCAGAGTTGTGGTTATTGAGAGTTTGAACATAAAAAAGCCTAAAACAAAAGATCTTTTTGGAATACTTGGTAATATGGGTTTTTCCAAGGGCAAAAAGCTGTTGATTCTAGATAAATATGACGAGAATATCTTCAAATCAGGTCGGAACATACCAGGATTGGTGCTCAGAACTGCTAATGCAATTAACGCATACGAAGTTCTCAATAGCGACCACGTAATATTCACAAAAGGGGCGCTGCAGAAATTTGAGGAGGTGTTATCAGCTTGAAAGCGGCCAGAGAGATTATTGTGCGTCCCTTGATTACCGAGAAGGGAACTATGCTTAAAGGGCTGGGGAATAAATATCTCTTTAGTGTAGATAAAAGAGCGAACAAGATCGAGATCAAAGGAGCTATAGAGGAGATTTTTGAAGTTCACGTCACCTCGGTGAGAACTATACACATGCCAGGAAAAAAGAAACGAATGGGAAGGTTTGAGGGTAAACGCCCCGATTGGAAGAAGGCTGTTGTGACGGTTAAAGAAGGTGAGAGCATAGAGCTCTTTGAGGGCGTTTAGCATATTCTTTTGATTACATCCTACTCTTGGACTGGACAGGAAAATGAGTCTCAAGACATATAGACCGATCACACCGGGTCAAAGATTTAAAACAGGCTCCACTTTCGAGGAAATCTCCGCCAAGAAACCTCACAAGCCTCTTTTGGTGGCTTTAAAGAAATCTGGTGGCAGGAATAATAATGGCCACGTCACCAGTCGCCATCGAGGAGGTGGCCACAAGCGATTTTATCGAGTGATCGATTTTAGGCGCGACAAGCATGGAATTCCAGCAAAGATTGCCACCATCGAATATGATCCAAACCGCGGTGCCAGAATTGCCCTTTTGCATTACCGGGATGGAGAAAAACGCTATATCATCGCTCCGTTAGGGCTGCAGGTGGGTCAGGAACTCATGTCTGGACCAAAGGCCGAGGTAAAGTTGGGCAATTGTCTTCCCCTGAGCAATATACCTTTGGGTACGGAGATTCATAATATTGAGTTGAAGCCGGGCCGTGGTGGGCAGATTGCCCGGGGTGCCGGCACATCTGTGCAGCTAATGGCTAAAGAGGGTAAGTTCGCCTTGATTAAGCTCCCGTCTGGTGAGATAAGACAAGTGTTTTTAGATTGTCATGCCACCATCGGCCAGGTGGGCAATGTAGAGCATGAGGGCATTTCTAAGGGAAAAGCGGGAAGGAATCGCTGGTTAGGAAGACGGCCACGGGTGCGGGGTGTGGCAATGAACCCGGTTGATCATCCCCTGGGTGGGGGCGAAGGTAAGAGTTCAGGTGGACGCCATCCATGTACACCATGGGGTAAGCCCACAAAAGGGTATAAGACGAGGAAACGAAGAAAAGACTCAGATAGATTTATTGTAAAAAGGAGAAGCTAGCCAGGACCGTCGTTGAAGTTTTTGGAAAGGGTGCTGCTAAATGTCGCGATCCATTAAGAAGGGTCCTTATATTGACCCAAAGCTCTTAAAAAGAATCAATGCCATGAACAGGACAGGTGAGAAGAAGGTCTTGAAAACATGGGCACGGTCGTCTACTATATCACCTGAGTTCGTGGGACACACCCTGGCCATACATAATGGCAAAAAGTTTATTCCGGTCTACATATCGGAAAACATGGTGGGTCATAAGTTGGGAGAATTCTCTCCCACGAGGACTTTTCGTGGCCATAGCGGGAGGTTGTCGGCTCGGCCAACTGCATTGAAATAGCCATGCGTACTGAAGAATGTTTTGCCGTTTTGCGTTGAGGAGATGGGTCATGCAAGCCAGAGCACTAGCCAGATATGTAAGAAGCTCACCCCGGAAGATGAGGAGGGTGGTGGATGTGGTGCGAGGAGAGCCTGTGCAGAAGGCTCTAAGCGTTTTGAGCTTCATGCCCCAATCAGCCTCCGTTCCGGTCATGAAAACCCTTAAATCGGCAGTGGCAAATGCTATAAATATCGCTGGTCCTAACCTGCATATGGAAGACCTGTACGTGAAGGAAGCCTATGTGAATCAAGGGCCCACTATGAAACGATTTCGACCACGTGCTATGGGACGGGCCTCCAGAATTCGAAAAAGAAGCAGCCATCTGACTATTGTGGTAGCCGATCATCAAGCATAATATTATACAGGAGGTCATCTTTGGGACAAAAGGCAAACCCCATAGGCCTGCGTTTAGGGATTAATAAAACTTGGGATTCTCGTTGGTTTTCTATCCGTAACTATGCGGCCTTCCTTCAAGAGGACCTTACTATAAGAAAATATATCAAGAGTAGGCTTCAACGGGCTGGCGTTGCGAAAGTAGAGATACAAAGAGCACCAAAGAGGATCACCATCGACATCCATACTGCCCGCCCCGGTATCGTTATAGGTAGGAAAGGGATTGAGGTGGAGAGACTTAAAGAGGAACTGCAACATCTAACGGGAAAAGAGATTTACATCAACATACAGGAGATCAAGCGACCGGAGCTGGATGCCCATTTGGTGGCTGAGAATGTTGCTCGGCAGTTGGAGCAGAGAGTTTCCTTTCGTAGGGCTCTGAAAAAGACTGTGGCGTCCACTATGCGGATGGGTGCTCAGGGGATTCGAATTGCCTGTTCCGGCCGTTTGGGTGGTGCGGAGATGGCCAGAAAAGCACAGTACCATGAAGGTAGAGTGCCCCTTCACACCCTTAGGGCGAACATCGATTTTGCCAAAGTAACGGCCAAGACCACTTTCGGTTGTATTGGGGTGAAAGTGTGGATCTGCAAAGGAGAGATGTTGGGCACCGAGGCAGGTAAGGAGACACAATTAGCCCCGGAACGAAAAACACGATATGGAGGACGAAAGCCCTTCAGAGGTGGCGGAAAACGCAGCGCGGCTCGCTGAGGAGAATACGATTATGCTCATGCCCAAAAGGGTCAAGCATCGAAAAGAACATCGGGGTCGCCGGCGCGGTATGGCTAACCGCGGCAACGAAGTAAGTTTCGGCGATTATGGAATGCAGGCGCAAGAACCAGCTTGGCTGACCAGTCGCCAAATCGAGGCTGCGCGAGTGGCCATGACTCGTTATATCAAGCGCGGTGGAAAAGTGTGGATTCGAATTTTTCCCAGCAAGCCAGTGACTGCAAAACCAGCGGAGACCAGAATGGGCAAAGGAAAGGGCTCACCGGAAGGATGGGTGGCTGTAGTGAAGCCCGGCAGAGTTCTTTTCGAGCTCAGCGGAGTATCTCAGAAGCTGGCCAAGGAGGCGCTGCGGCTGGCCGCTCAAAAACTTCCTATCAAGACGAAATTTGTAACAAGACGAGAATTCTGGGGAGACTAAGAGAGAATGAAGCCTGAACGCATCCGAGAAAAAACCGACGGGGAGTTGATTAAGCTGAGAGATGATCTTCAGGAAGAGCTATTTAATCTGCGATTTCAGTTGGTTTCTCGTCAGCTTGACAATCCACTAAGGATCCGATTAGTGCGTCGAGACTTGGCCCGAGTGAAATCCATTATGCAAGAGCGGCATCTGGAGAAGGAGAAACAGGCGAGTCAAAAGGGCGAGGGGGTATAAATTATGGGAGACCAGCAGCAGGCGAGCTTTCCCCAGCGAGGCCGTAGAAAGACGATGGTGGGTAAGGTTGTCAGCGAAAACATGAATAAAACGGTTGTTATTTTGGTGCAGGCGTTGCAGATGCACCCCCTCTATGGTCGGGTTGTAAAGAGATCGAAGAAGCTGTTGATTCACGATGAGAAGAACGAGTGCCACGTCGGTGATCTGATCAAGGTTCGGGAAACAAGACCTATAAGCAAGAGAAAACGATGGCTGATGGTAGAGGTTCAAAAGAAGGCTAAGTAGTTCCTTAGAGTAGGATGACAATCTATGATTAAGGTAGAAACATCTCTTAATGTGGCCGATAATTCTGGGGCCAAGCGAGTTTGTTGCATTCACGTTCTAGGTGGGTCGAAACGGCATTATGCCAGCGTGGGCGATATCATTGTCATAAGCGTCAAAGTTGCTATTCCCGGTAGTGCTGTTAAAAAGGGGGATGTGGGGAAGGCTGTGGTGGTCAGAACACGCAAAGGGATACGTCGCAAAGATGGTTCTTACATAAGCTTTGGAGAAAATGCGGCCGTTTTGATTGATGAGCAGCGAGAGCCCAGGGGCACGCGTATATTTGGACCGGTGGCCCGGGAGCTCAGGGAGAAACAATTTATGAAAATTATTTCCCTGGCTCCGGAGGTTCTGTAAGGGGTAATCTTGTTGAGGGATCTCGTTGAGGGGGACGGATAGTATGAAGGTCTTAAAGGGCGATACGGTGGTGGTTATTTCTGGGAACGATCAGGGTAAGATGGGAAAGGTATTGAAAGTAGAGCCCGGATCTAGAAGAATTATTGTGGAGGGCATCCACTTTATCAAAAGACACACTCGACCTTCCCAGAAGAGTCAAAAAGGGGGCATTGTAGAAAAAGAAGCTCCTATTAAAGCCAGTAATGTTTTAGTTTATTGTCCGAAATGTGATCGAGGTGTCCGTGTGGGGAGGAAAGCGTTGAAAGACGGTCGGCGGGTTCGTTTCTGTCGTCGTTGTGGAGAGATGTTCACCTAATTTCGAGGCGAGGTCGTGGTTCTATGGCGCGCTTAAAGAAACAGTACAACGAGGAGATCGTTCCGGCCCTCACCAAGAAATTTAAATACAGGAACAGAATGCAGGTGCCCAAGCTGGAAAAGGTTGTCGTTAATATGGGCACCGGCGACGCTTTGACCAATGCGAAATTATTGGATGCCGCCGTGGAAGATCTGACCATTATTGTGGGTCAACGGCCGGCTATTACCAGAGCGAAGAAGTCAATTTCCAATTTTAAGCTCAGAGCCGGTATGGCAATTGGTTGCCGAGTTACTCTTCGGCGGGAGCGAATGTACGAATTTTTCGACAGGCTGGTTAATGTGGCCATTCCCAGGATCAGGGATTTCAGAGGTGTGCCCACTAAATCCTTTGATGGTCGCGGTAACTATACTTTAGGTATCACCGAGCAGATCGTTTTTGCTGAGATCGAATACGACAACGTTGAAAAGATAAGGGGCATGGATGTCACGGTGGTGACTACTTCCAAAACAGACGAAGAGGCCATGGAACTACTCAGATTGCTGGGGATGCCTTTTCGAACTTCGTAAAGGGAGGGTGTGTGGCCAAGAAAGCACTCATCGAGAAGTCGAGACGAAATCCTAAATTTGCTGTTCGAAAATATAATCGTTGCCAGCGTTGCGGACGGCCGCGAGGATATCTGAGAAAGTTCGGACTGTGCCGGATCTGTTTTAGAGAACTGGCTTTAGATGGTAAGATCCCCGGGATAACTAAGGCGAGTTGGTAGAGATAGAAACGTGATTCGAATTTCATGCTGGCTTCGGGAGGAAGCTAATGACCATGACTGATCCCATAGCGGATATGTTGACCAGAATACGCAACGGGTATAAGGCTAAGTTTCGAAAAGTTGACATTCCAGCCTCCAACTTGAAGAAGGAGATTGCTCGGATTCTGTTGGAGGAGATGTATATAGGAAACTATAAAATAATCGAAGATGATTGGCAGGGTATTATTCGCGTCTACCTCAAGTACGACGCAAAGGAGAACATTCCCATTGTTGGACTTAAAAGGATCAGCAAACCAGGAAAACGCGTTTATGCGACTAAGGATAAGATTCCGAGAGTACGGAACGGTTTAGGAACGGCCATTATATCAACCTCAAAAGGAATTATTACCGACAGGGCGTGTCGCCAACTTGGGATTGGTGGAGAGGTCCTGTGCTATGTGTGGTAATTTTAATTGGACCTAATATTTATGGAGGTAAGGCAGGTGTCAAGAGTCGGACGCATGCCCATCGAAATTCTCCCTGACGTCAAGGTTACGGTAAACCATGACTCAGTGTCCATCGAAGGCCCCAAAGGGCGGTTGGTTCAGACCATCCACCCCAGCGTTGCAGTTAAAAAAGAGGGCGGAGCTCTTCTGGTCCAAAGGTCGTCTGAGAGTAAACTGCATAAGTCCTTACACGGTCTTACGCGGACTCTCCTGTTCAACATGGTCGAGGGTGTGACCAAGGGACATCAAAAGAACTTGCAGATAAAAGGGGTCGGCTATCGAGCCGATTTGCAGGGAAAGGCCCTAGTGCTTCAATTGGGTTTCTCACATCCTATCATTTTCAGAGCGCCGGAGGAGATTCAATTTACGCTGGACAAAAAGGGTGTTTCGATTTCCGTTTCCGGAATTGATAAACAGTTGGTTGGACAGGTAGCTGCTAAGATCAGGTCATTTCGCCCTCCGGAGCCATATAAGGGAAAAGGGATCCGGTATGAGGGAGAGCTGGTGCGAAGAAAAGCTGGCAAAACTGGAGCTTAGGCATTTTTCTAGCGCAGGAGCGGTTTTGGAATGGAGAAGAGAACAAAAAGGATTTCAAAAACTAGGTATCGGCGGAAGTTACGTGTTCGTGGGAAAATCCGTGGGACGGCCGATCGGCCTCGCCTTACCGTGTTTCGCAGCTTGAGAAAAATCTACGCTCAGCTTGTTGATGACAATAAGCAGAGTACATTGGCGGCAGTATCGAGCCTTTCCTCGGAACTAAAAAAGAGCCTAAAAGGAAAAGAGACAAAGCTGGAAGTCGGCAGATTGGTAGGGCTCCTCCTGGCTCAACAGGCGGCAAAGCAAGGTATTAAAAGAGTAGTCTTTGACCGTGGTTCATATCTATACCATGGACGCGTTAAAGCATTGGCTCAGGGTGCTAGAGAAGGGGGCCTGGAGTTCTGATATGACGTTAGACGGGAGTAGGGAAAGCTAACTTACTCAGGCGGAGGATAAATTGCCGAGAGTTGAATCTGAACAATCTGAATTGGTAGAGCGTGTCGTTCATATTAACCGGGTGGCCAAAGTCGTCAAGGGAGGACGAAGATTTGGTTTCAATGCGCTGGTAGCTGTTGGGGATACTCAGGGACGTGTGGGAATAGGACTGGGCAAGGCGAATGAAGTCTCTGAGGCTATTCGGAAGGCGACGGAGGCTGGACGCAAGAACCTGATCAGGGTACCCATAGTGAATGATACAATTCCCCACGAGATCGTAGGACGATTTTGTGCCTCGACAGTGATGCTAAAGCCCGCCTCTCCTGGAACGGGGGTCATTGCCGGCGGGCCGGTGAGAGCTATTATAGAGTCGGCAGGAATTAAGAACATCTTGACAAAATGTCTGGGTTCCTCGAATCCACATAATGTGGTCAAGGCCACCATGCAAGGTCTTCAAGCACTAGAAGATGCTTATGCGGTAGCTAAAAGAAGAGGTATGAAACGCCAAGACGTAATAAAGAATCTCGTTGCCTTTAAAGAACAAGCCGAGTAAGCCAGCGATTGCTGGAAGCTGGGTGGATGGGTGAGCTCTGAATATGGCTATTAAATTGAAGATCACTCAGAAAAGAAGCGCTATTGGACGTCAGAAGCGCCAGAAGTTGACCATTCGTGCTCTGGGAATTCGGAAGATGCACCAGAGTGTGGTTCACGACGATACTCCCCAGATCAGGGGAATGATCGCCAAGGTAAGCCATCTGGTGAAAGTGGAGGAAGTTTAGATGGTTGTCAGAGATGGCATCCGTGTCCTCGAGGGGTATGATCAGTGAAACTCAATGCCATAGCACCACCGCCGAAATCTAGAAAAAAAAGGAAACGGGTAGGGCGGGGTCCCGGTTCTGGCCATGGACGGTATTGTTGCCGGGGTTTAAAAGGTCAGAAATCGCGCTCCGGGGCAAAGAGCCGGGCGTGGTTTGAAGGTGGGCAGATGCCTTTGCAGCGGAGGGTGCCAAAAAG
Source organism: Candidatus Zixiibacteriota bacterium (assembly GCA_030628225.1). Taxonomy (GTDB): domain Bacteria; phylum SM23-81; class SM23-81; order SM23-81; family SM23-81; genus DAOVRJ01. The sequence continues at coordinate 9,374 of DAOVRJ010000008.1, forward strand.
AGGTTTTAAGAACCCATTCCGGATCGAGTATCAAGTGGTCAATGTCTCCCGATTAGAGGTCTTTCAAAAGGGAGATCCAGTAACTCCGGAGTCCATGTTGGAAAAGAGGCTGATCCGCAAAAAGAGGTCTCCGGTGAAAATACTTGGGAAAGGGGAACTTTCTGCTCCCCTGCACATACGAGCCAATGCCTTCAGCGAGACGGCCAAAAAGAAGATCGAGTCTGCTGGCGGTAAATACGAGGTGATCTGATTGATTAAGAGTATCCGGAGCGTTTTTAAGATCCCAGAACTGAGGAGGAGAGTTCTTTTCACTCTGGCCATCTTTTTCATCTATCGGATCGGGGGCCATGTACCCACGCCGGGAATCAACGCTCAAGCTCTGGGGCACTTCTTTTCCGAGGCTCAGGGTACCCTGTTTGGGCTCTATGATATGTTCGTGGGCGGTGCCTTCAAGAAGATGACCATCTTCGGTCTGGGGATTATGCCTTATATCAGCGCCTCCATTATCTTGCAGCTTTTGGGGTCGGTTATCCCCTATTTCCAAAAGCTTCAGAAGGAAGGTGAGGAGGGAAGGCGAAAGATCACCCAGTACACCCGGTATGGGACAGTGGCCATCTCAGCCCTTCAGGCTTATGGCATAAGCGTTTTTTTGGAGAGCATAACCACAAAGGCCGGGATGAGTATAGTTATTAATCCAGGTATCGGCTTCAAGTTACTGACAATGCTTACCCTTTGCTCGGGAACGATTTTCATAATGTGGTTGGGCGAACAGATCACCGAGAGGGGCATTGGAAACGGCATCTCCCTGATCATCTTCATCGGCATCATAGCCCGCTTACCCGGCGGTTTAATGAATGAGATTAAGCATGTTCTGGCCGGGACCAAAAGACCCGCTCCGGAGCTGTTGTTGGCGGTTTTTCTGATTGTATCGGTGGCCGCGGTGGTCTTCATCACCCAGGGTCGGAGGCGTGTTCCGGTGCAGTATGCCAAGAGAGTGGTGGGGAGAAAGATGTACGGAGGGCAGAGCACCCACATCCCCCTAAACATCAACTCAGCCGGGGTGATCCCCATTATTTTCGCGTCCTCCATTATGATGGCGCCGCGAACAGTGACCACTTTTTTTCCCAGCAGTGCCATTATGCAGACTGTAGGCGACTGGTTTGCGCCCAGCAGCATTCTGTACATCTGCATTTTTGCGCTTTTAATTATTTTCTTTGCCTATTTTTACACGGCCATTGTGATTAATCCCGTCGACATGGCCGACAACATGCGTAAATACGGAGGCTTTATACCAGGTATAAGGCCGGGGAAAAAGACCGCCGAGTATATAGATAAGGTGATGACGCGGATTACTTTACCCGGGGCAATGTTCTTCGCCCTGATTGCTGTGATGCCGTTGATATTGATGAGAACAACTAACGTTGGTTTTTATTTCGGCGGGACTTCTCTGATCATCGTGGTCGGCGTCGCCCTCGACACCCTTCAGCAGATCGAATCCCACCTGCTGATGCGCCATTACGATGGTTTCCTGAAGCGGGGCAAGATGAAGCAAAGACGATAGTTCACTGGTAAATTGGGCGGCTGGTTATGAGGCTGATTATTCTGGGGCTTCCGGGTTCTGGAAAGGGATCCCAAAGCAAGCTGATCAGCAAGCAGTTCGGCATTCCTCAGATCTCCACCGGCGACATTCTTCGTCGGGCAGTAAAAGAGGGAATGGAGTTGGGGGATAAAGCCAGGTCCTACATGGAGCGGGGTCAGTTAGTGCCCGATGCTCTGATGACTGAGCTGGTGATCCAGAGGTTAGAGAAGGAAGACTGTCAGCAGGGTTTTATTCTGGATGGATTTCCCAGAACTATTAATCAAGCTGAGACGCTTGACGATCTTTTAAAAGAAAAGAATATGGCCCTCGATTCCGTATTGGAGCTGCAGGTCAGCGACGAGGCTGTCATTCAACGCCTTTCGAATCGTCGTTTATGTTCACGATGTACTGCCGATTACAATTTGTTGAGCAATCCCCCGAAGGAAAGAGGGATTTGCGATCAATGCGGCGGGAGCCTGTACCAGAGGGAGGATGACCGGGAGGAGACCATTGCTCGGCGACTCCAAGTGTATCATCTTCAGACCAAACCTTTGGAAACGTATTATAAGGACAAAGATGTTTTGCGGATTGTCGATGCCGGAAAAGGGGTTGAGGAGGTGAGCTCCGAGATCAGTGACACCTTGAGATCCTTGCCCAGAGTTGCTTCTGCAAAAGGCTAGCCTTAGAAAGATGATTTCACTCAAATCGCCGCGCGAGATAGAATTAATCAGAGAAAGCAGCCGCATCGTCGCTCGAGCTCTACAGCTTGCCCGAGATAGTGCTTGCCCGGGACTGGCTACCGGCGAGATTGATGCGATACTGGAGAAGTATATTATTAGCCAGGGTGCAAGGCCTGCCTTTAAAGGGTTTTGCGGATTTCCAGCCAGTAGCTGTGTTTCCCTGAATGAGGAGGTCGTGCACGGCATTCCAGGGAGAAGGCGTTTCAAGGATGGCGATCTGGTCAGCGTTGATGTCGGCGCGGAGAAAGACGGCTATTTTGGTGATGGAGCTGTGACATTTGGCATAGGCTCACTTTGTTCTCAGGCCAGAGATTTGATGGTGACCTGCGAGGAAGCACTTTCGGCGGGAATAAAGGAAGCAAGGGTAGGAGCCAGGCTCTCGAATATTTCTCACGCAGTACAAAGACTTACCGAAGCACATGGCTTTGGTGTGGTTAGGGATTTAGTAGGCCATGGCATCGGGAGACAGATGCATGAAGATCCTCAGATAGCCAATTTTGGCCCTCCTGGTAAGGGGCAGCGATTGCAAGAAGGTATGGTTCTAGCCATCGAGCCGATGATTACGGCAGGGCATTACGCGGTGGTGACATTAGAAGATAAATGGACGGTTGTGACCGCGGACAAATCTCTAGCTGCCCATTTCGAGCACACGGTGGCCATCACCGATAATGGTCCCCTCATTCTGACGAGAGGTTAACTCCATGGCCAAAGAGGAGACAGTACAGGCAGAGGGGATTGTGGTGGAGCATTTGCCCAACGCCATGTTCAGGGTGGAATTAGAGAACGGACACCGTATTTTAGCTCACATCTCTGGAAAAATGAGAATGCACTTTATTAAAATCCTGCCTGGCGACAAGGTGACTGTGGAGCTTTCTCCCTACGATCTCAACCGAGGGCGAATTGTCTATCGCTACAAGTAAGAGGATTATCTTGATCATCTGTACCTGACTAGGGGAGTATATGTTATGAAAGTGCGGACATCCGTGAAAAAGCTATGTGAGCACTGCAAGTTGGTTCGTCGTAAAGGCGTATTGTACGTCATTTGCCGAAATCCACGGCACAAGCAAAGACAAGGTTAAAAGCCTGTAGGGAAAGAAGGAGGTCAGATTGGCCAGAATAGCAGGCGTTGATTTGCCCAAGAACAAACGCGTGGAGATTGCTCTCACGTATATATTTGGGATTGGTCAGTCCTCAGCTCAAAAGATTCTGGAAACCACTGGCGTAAGCCCAGATACCCGGGTGAACAAGTTAACCGAGGAAGAGATTGCTTTAATCCGTTCTCAGATTGAATCGGATTACAAAGTAGAGGGTAATCTCAGAAGTGAGATTGCCATGAACGTCAAGAGAATGATGGAGATTGGCTGCTACCGAGGGCTACGCCATCGCCGGGGTTTGCCCGTCCGTGGTCAGCGCACCAGCACCAATGCCAGGACGCGAAAGGGCCCCAAGAGGACCATTGGGGCCAAGAGGAGGAAGTAAGATCCACGGAGAGGAAACCAGAGCTATTCGTTGAAACGGGGAGGTGCTTCAGTGGCGCAAAGAAAGAAAACAACGAAGCGTAAGGGAAAAGTGGATTCTTTTGGCATCGCGCACATCAAGGCAACATTTAATAATACACTGGTTACTATCACCGACCGAAAGGGCAACGTGATATCATGGGCCTCGGCGGGGACAATCGGGTACAAAGGATCGCGGAAGAGCACACCTTTTGCCGCCCAGTTGGCGGCTGAGACCTCGGCGAAAGAGGCTATGGATCTGGGTCTTCGCAAGATAGAGGTGTGGGTGAAGGGTCCAGGATCTGGAAGGGAAGCTGCCATCCGCTCCTTGCAGGCAGCAGGTTTGGAAATAGAGGCCATCAAGGACGTGACACCTATTCCTCATAATGGCTGCAGGCCTCCCAAGAGGAGGCGGGTCTGACGGGCCCGGCCAGAGGATTTTTTCTTCAATAAGGAGGAGATATGGCCCGGTATACAGCCGCCAATTGTCGGCTCTGCCGTCGAGAGGGGGCGAAGCTTTTTCTGAAGGGTAGAAGGTGCTTCACGGACAAATGCGCCTTCGAAAAAAGGGATTATGCGCCTGGCCAGCGCAGCCGATATACTCGCCGGAAAGTTTCCAACTACGGAGTCCAATTGCGAGAGAAGCAGAAGGTTCGTCGAACATACGGTATCATGGAAAAGCAATTCAGGGGATACTTCGCAAAAGCGGCCAAAGAGAAGGGGATTACCGGCGAAAACCTTCTCAGATTCCTGGAAAGAAGGTTGGATAATATCGTCTACCGTCTTGGGTTTGCGCCATCCAGAAAGGCCGCTCGTCAAATCGTTAGACATGGCCATTTTATGGTCAACGATCACAAGGTGGATATTCCCTCCTTTCTGGTGAGCGTTGGCGATGTGGTGCGGGTTCGAGAGAAGAGTCGAAATTTAGCTGTCATTCACGACTCTGTGAAAGACGCGGGCCGGAGACCCGAACTGACCTGGTTGCGGCTGGATAAGGTCAAACTTCAAGGCGAAATTCTTCAGCTTCCCTCGCGGGAAGATATTAGCATGCCTTTCGAAGAACAGCTAATTGTTGCGCTGTATTCCAAATAGATCATTAGCCGGCCCTTTTAAGCGGGTCTTTTCGCACAGAGACAGGGGTTACTGGCACTATCAGGGGGCGTGGATAGTATGATATGGAGAAGTCTTCAGATGCCGAAAGGTGTCGAGTTGGATGAGGGGACCGCCACAGAGACGTATGGACAGTTCGTAATAGAGCCTTTGGAGAGGGGATTTGGTGTGACTCTGGGTAACGCCCTGCGCAGGGTTTTGCTTTCTTCTCTCCAGGGAGCAGCGGTCACAACCCTTCGTATTGAGGGGATCATGCACGAGTTCGATAGCATACCGGGAGTGGTCGAGGATGTGACCGAAATCGTGCTTAATTTCAAACAGCTACGACTGAAACTGCACGCTGATAAGTCTAAAAGAGTTATTCTGGAAGTAGATAAAAAGAAAGAGGTAAGAGCAGGGGATATTCAGAACGATGCCGATATCGAGATTCTCAACCCGGAATTGCTGTTGTTTACCCTGACGGAGGACAATAAAGTCCACATGGAGATCGATATAGGCTGTGGCAGGGGATATGTGACCAGCGAACAGAACAAGAGGCCGGATCAGGCTTTGGGAACTATTCCCATAGATTCTATCTTTACCCCGGTGACCAAGGTAAACTACCAGGTGGGTAATACTCGTGTGGGGCGGAAAACCGATTACGATAAGCTCATCTTAGAAATAGTTACCGATGCCAGCCTGAGTCCACAGAATGCTCTGAGCTTTGCGGCCAAGATATTAAAGGATCACCTGCAGATGTTCATCGCCTTCGAGAAGGAGCCGGAGATGGCCCCGGAGGAGGAGATCGATGAGGAAACTATCCGAATCCGCAACTTGCTCAAGATGAAAGTGGATGAACTGGAGCTTTCAGTTCGCTCAAGCAACTGTCTGAAAGCCGCTGAAATAAAGAGCTTGGAGGACTTGGTTCGCAAAACAGAGGCGGACATGTTGAAGTATAGAAACTTCGGCAGAAAATCTCTCTCCGAGTTACAGGAAATATTAGTAAAGCTCAGCCTTTCCTTCGCTATGGACGTTCAAAAATACCAGGATGACTATTCGGATGAGATGTAAGCAGAGAATCGCATCCGTCACCTTCCATTAGACAACCAACGGGCAATCATATGAGACACAATCAAAAGAAGAAACACCTTGGGCGTACTCCTAGTCATCGAAAGGCGATGCTCTCGAATTTGGTGACCTCGCTTTTCGAGAATGGCCGAATTAGAACGACCCAGGCCAAGGCCAAGGAAGGTCGTAAATTAGCCGAGAAGCTCATAACCTTTGCCAAAAAGGGAGAGCTTAATGACCGTCGGCAGGTTCTCAAGACGGTGCGCAACAAATCTGTGGTTAAAAGATTATTCGACGAAATAGGTCCTCGATTTGCAGAAAGAAGGGGAGGATACACGCGTATGGTGAAATTGGGGACCAGACTTGGGGATAGAGCTTCTATGGTTCTTTTGGAGCTTATGGATGAACCAGAGGTTGCTGGGATAAAAGACGAGAAGAAGAAAAAAGAAAAGGCATCGAAAGAGAAAAAGACAGCTAAAGCGGTTTCTAACAAGGAGAAGGGCACAAGGCGTACAAAAAAGAAGAGTGCCAAGGAGATAAAAAAGGCTCCCTCTCCGGCGATTGCTAACAAAAAGGCCAAAGTTAAAAAACAATCATCCAAAAAGGCGCCTCAGGCATAGATTGTCGGGAAAGATTGAAAAAGTAGATGGGCAACTTCAGAAGTTGCCCATTTTTATTGCCTCTTGGAAAATCGGTTGACTAATGTGCAGGGTGGTGTTATTTTTTGGGAGAGAAACGTATAGCTCAATCGATTGCAGAGGTGGAAAGAGCAGTTCACCAAATGAGAGGGAAGGGAGAATGTTAAGGTCCGGATTGTTCCCGGTGGTGGAGGAAGTGAAAGGGAAACATTATCAATTAGAGACTCGTACTTATCGAGCTCTTCGTAATATGCTCGGGTACTGCCAGGCTCGAGTGGTTCAGTTAACGGATCAGCAACAACATCTGGGTTTTCAGGCGCGACAACAATATGATATGTATCGTCTAATGGAGATATGGCAAAGGCTGAAGCGAACTAAGCGCAACTTTCGCCGCTTTTCCGAAAAGTGCCTGCTGATTAAATTGGAGATGGCCAGAAGAGAGGGGATCTCTCAGGAGAGCACCAACAGGAGAGATTACAATGAGATTTGAAAAATTAACCATCAAAGCCCAGGAAGCAGTACAGGCAGCTCAAATCTTGGCCGAGGAACATGGCCATCAACAGCTGGAACCGGAGCATCTTCTCATAGCGCTTGTGCGACAGGCTGATGGTGTGGTGGGGCCAATTATGCGAAAGCTGGGTGTTGACCCTGCCTTGGTGGAAGAACGCATGGAAGGGCAACTGAATAAGTTTCCCAGGATAAGCGGCAGCGGTCTGGATCAGGTGTATATTTCCTCTCGTCTAAAACAGGTTTTAAACGTGGCGCGCCAGGAGGCAGAGCAGATCAGGGATGAGTATGTCAGCGTCGAACATCTACTCATAGCCCTGGCCCACACGGAAGGACCTGTCGGAGAGCTTCTCCAGGGATTCGGGATCAACAAAGATACAATTCTGAAGGTTCTGGTGGATATCCGCGGAACTCAGCGGGTAACCGATCAGAACCCGGAAGACAAATATGAGGCATTAAATCGCTTTGGCAGGGATCTCACCGATCTTGCCCGGGGAGGAAAGTTGGATCCTGTAATCGGTCGGGACGATGAGATTCGGAGGATAATGCAGATTCTCTCCAGAAGGACCAAGAACAACCCTGTGCTTATCGGTGATGCTGGAGTTGGAAAAACGGCCATCGTGGAGGGATTGGCCCAGCGGATCGTTGATGGCGATGTACCTGATTCATTGAAGGATAAACAGTTAGTGGCTCTGGACATTGGATCACTGGTGGCTGGAGCTAAGTACCGGGGGGAGTTCGAGGACCGTCTCAAGGCGGTGTTAAAGGAGATCAGCGCCGCAGCGGGCCGGATTATTCTGTTTATTGATGAGCTGCACACTTTAGTGGGAGCGGGGGCAGCTGAGGGGGCCATTGATGCCTCTAACATGCTAAAACCTGCCCTGGCAAGGGGTGAGTTGAGAACAATCGGAGCCACTACTCTGGATGAGTATCGCAAGTATATCGAGAAGGACGCCGCCTTTGAGAGGAGATTTCAACCCATCATTGTCGGCGAGCCATCCGTGGATGATACTATCGCTATTCTTCGAGGGCTTAAAGAGCGCTATGAAGTGCATCACGGTGTGCGGATCAAGGACTCAGCACTGATTGCCGCAGCTACGCTCTCGCACAGGTACATCTCGGAACGCTTTCTACCAGATAAAGCTGTGGATCTCATAGATGAGGCAGCAGCACGGCTACGCATAGAGATCGACAGCATGCCCACGGAGCTGGATGAGGTGGAGCGGAGGATAAAACAACTGGAGATTGAGAAGAGAGCGCTGAAAAAGGAAAAGGATAAAGCATCCAAGACGCGCCTGGAGAAACTGGAAAAGGAACTGGCCGATTTGCGTGAGAAGAGCAGCCGGATGAAGGTCCAGTGGAAGAGTGAGAAAGAGGTGATTGGTAAAATTGGGGGGATAAAAGAGAATATCGAAGAGGCAAAGACAAAGGAGCAAGATGCCGAAAGGCGTGGAGATTTGGGACGGGCCGCCGAATTGAAATACGGCCGTCTCGCAGAACTGGAGGCGCAGCTGAAGAAGGAAAACCAGAGGCTTCAGAAGTTGCAGCAGAACGGCGGAATGCTCAAGGAAGAGGTGGATGAAGAGGACATAGCTGAAGTGGTTTCCATGTGGACAGGTATTCCCGTATCTCGAATGTTGGAGGGAGAGATCCAGAAATTAGTCAAGATGGAGGAGCGGTTGAAGGAGCGTGTGCTGGGACAGGATGAAGCCATCATGGCTTTAGCCAATGCGGTGCGGAGAGCCAGGGCTGGTCTTGGTGATCCAGATAGACCAATAGGGTCCTTCATCTTTATGGGACCAACCGGAGTGGGAAAAACAGAGCTTGCCCGGGCTCTGGCGGAATTCCTCTTTGACGACGAAGGGGCCATGGTGCGCGTGGACATGTCCGAGTTTCAGGAGAGGCATTCCGTTGCCCGGCTCATAGGAGCGCCTCCAGGCTATGTAGGATATGATGAGGGAGGCTATTTGACAGAGGCAATCAGAAGGAGACCGTACTCGGTGATCCTCTTCGACGAGATAGAGAAGGCTCACTCCGACGTATTCAACCTGCTGCTACAGATTATGGATGACGGCCGGCTGACAGATGGCCAGGGCAGAACGGTTAATTTCAAGAATACCGTATTGATCATGACCTCAAATGTGGGCAGTAAGTGGATTCGGGATCTGCCGGAGAAAGACGAGAAGGAGATGCACCGGCGAGTCACTGAATCTCTCAGGGCCCAGTTCAGCCCAGAGTTCTTGAACCGCATCGACGAGCTGATTGTATTCCACAGTCTGGATATGGAGCAGATAAAGAAGATTGTGGACATACAGATTGGCTATCTGAAAAACCGGCTGGCAGAGCGCAAGTTGGAGATACAGTTAACCGAGGCTGCTAAAGAGCTCATCGCCAGGGAGGGCTTCGATCCCGTTTACGGAGCCAGACCTATAAAACGGGTTATCCAGCGGAAGATAGAGAATCCTCTGGCCATGCAGATTCTGGAGGGCAAGTTCAAAGAGGGCGCTGTGGTCAAGGTAGATGCGGATTCAACTGGCCAGAAGATTAACCTTCAGTCAAGTGTGTAGAGTGGCGGCGAAAGCGGAATAGTAAAGGATAATAATTACAGTGAAAACAAAGGCCGGCTCAGCCAATGGACTATCGGCAGCCGGCCTTTTAAATGAAATACCATTAGGGCAACTTTTATGTTAGTCGCATCGTACAAAAAAGCTCTTGACTTAATGCAGAAAGGCCAATATATTCTTGAATAATAGTAAAAGTGATACTAATATTAGCAATAGTATACAAGGAGAAGGATATGACGAAAAATGATCTTGTGGTACTTGGTTTGCTGAAAGAGAAGCCAATGTACGGCTACCAAACGAAGCAGCAAATAAAATTGAGAAAGCTAGATCACTGGGCTCACCTGAGCCTGCCATCAATATATAGTACACTCAACAGAATGGAAAAGAGGGGTCTAATAAGTGGCAACCCGGAGAAAGTGGGCAAAATGCCCCAGCGAACAGTTTATAAAATGACATCAAAAGGAGAGAAAGAGCTCGCCAGGCTGGTTGAAAAAGCACTGGTCAGCGATAAAATTCCGGAGGAAGATTTTTCGGTAGGCGTCGCATTTATGTATGGATTGGAAAAGGAAAAGGTAGTTAGCTGTTTGCAGAAGAGAGTGGGAATTCTAGAAAGGCAATTGGCACATCTAAAAGATGATCTTCGGTTTTACCAAAATCAGGTTCCCTTTAATTGGGTTTGTCTAATGCGCAACGGGGCCGATCATATTCAGTTGGAGATCGATAACATAGAAAAAATGTTGAAGATGCTAAAGAAGGGCAGAACATGGGATGATCTGATTAAAGACACTGGGCAGAAAAGGAGACGAACATGAGGGCTAATTTGCTGACCTGGTTTTTAACGGCCGTCATCCTGGGAATAATTTGCCTACCCGTTCTGGCTGTTCCTTTGACCATCACACAGAGTGTTGAAATTGCTTTACAGGAGAATGAAGAGATCAAAGCCGTGGAGGAGAAACAACGGCAAGCAAAGTATGGGGTGATGGAGTCGGTGGGCAACTTCCTGCCTTCTGTA
>DAOVRJ010000014.1 GCA_030628225.1 Candidatus Zixiibacteriota bacterium
AGTGTCTTTTAGGGGGAGGGGTCCCCCTGACCCCTTAAAGCCCGGGCGGAAGAAGGGCTGGGAGGAGGGCATCCTGGGGAGGAAGGTACGGGGGGTGGATAGAAACTGACGGGGGAAGATTTGGGCTGCGGCGAGGTGTCGGATCACAGATGCGTGACAGGGGGCCCCAAGATCTCCCCCCCGGTCAGTTTTTAGATGCGATGAATAGGAGAGGCAAGTTGTGTGCCAGACAAACCGGAATTCATTGAAACGGTATAACCCGCAGATTTCCTGACAGTTGTCTCGATTCGAATTCCGCGGGCCGGGCGCCGGATCAGCTCTGCAGCTGATACAACGGTGCGCTCATCGGCGAAGAAAGCGCTTAATCTGCAGATGCTGAAGATCTTGGGCCGCGCTCGAAAACATCATCCAAATGGGTACATTGTACTCATTTTCGCACAAAAGAACCTCCCCGGCGATAACTTGTGGAGAGGTCTTTGAAAAAAGCTCTGTGAAACAGCCCGACTTTCGGCCGGTCATCACGCCTTCCCGGGGAAAAAGCCGGCCCTTTTCTGCGGGGTGAACAGCCCGTAGATCCCGCCGGTGTGCAGAAAGAGAATTTTCTCCCCTTTCCGGAAACGGCCCTGACGAATCTGATCGGCCAGGCCGAAGATGGCCTTGCCCGTGTATACGGGATCCAGAAATATTCCCTCCTCCCTGGCCACGGTGCGGATGAGCTCCAGCTCCTCCGGACGGCTCAGGGCGTATCCCCGGCCAACATACCCGTCCACAAGGATGATCTCATCGGGCGCGATCCGGACGGACAAATCATATCTCTCGATGGTCTCGGCCACCAGCCGGCCGATGAGCCCCTGGAAGTGCTCCGCCGTCTGGCAGACGTTGAATCCCACCACTCGAGCCCCCAGATCGCTCAGCTTCCCTCCCAGCAGCAGACCGGCCTGGGTCCCCCCCGAGCCCACGGCACAGACGATGACGTCCACCTGCAGATTCATCTCCTCTAATTGGTCCCGGATCTCACCGCTGGCCCGGATATAGCCCCACACTCCGATGGGATTGGATCCGCCCTCGGGGATGATATACGGGCGACGACCCTGATCGCGGAGCTCCCCGGCCACCTGCTCCATGATCTGCTCGATCCGCAGGGCATATTGCTCCTCGCTAACCAGCCGGATATCGGCTCCCACCAGCCTGTCCAGGAAGATGTTACCGTCGTATGGAACCTCTCTTTCCCCTCGCAAGACCAGAACCGATCTCATCCCGTTCTGGACAGCGGCTATGGCCGTGGCCCGGGCGTGGTTGGACTGGATGCCCCCGCAGGTGATCAGGGTGTCGGCGTTCCCCTCTAGAGCGTCGGCCAGCAGATATTCCAGCTTGCGCACCTTGTTGCCGGACAGGCCGCTGCCGGTCAGGTCATCCCGCTTGACATATATCTCGGGACCGTCCAGCAGAGCAGTCAGTTTGTCCAGTTTGTGGATGGGAGTGGGCAGATGGGCCAGGGAGATCCATTTGGGTTCGTTGTGTAACATGGTCGAAACCTTTTTGTTAATGGTAGAAGCCGTGCATGTGGACTGTGAAAGAAATCGAAGCTCGATATGAAACCGGATTCTAGATTCTGGATACTGGATTCTGGAGAAAAAAAGAATATCCGCTGGGGGTTGTCGTTTTCCAGGATCAAGGATCGGTTCTATCTTTTCATCCAGCATCCAGAATCTAGGATCCAGGATCGGTTTTTTCAAGTTTCAACACCGACAAACGAGTTTCGAGTTTCGGGGTGTACAACCGAAACTCCACGGGGCATCGCTTACCTGCGGCAACAGACCTCAACTTAAAGCTATTCCCAAATCGTTCCGCAGAGGGGGTAGCGGAAGACGGCGAGGGGCGCGTGCCGGCCGCGGCGGATGAGCAAGGACGGCATCGGCGGCTCAGCCGCCGATAGCGCCCCGGTGCCCGCCATTCTGAAAATGCGCATTGAAAAAGGCAAAATGAAAACTGAAAAATGCAAAATGAGAGTCAACCCTCCAGATCATATGTAAGCACATAGTCAGTACGAGATCAATTTGAAATTTGCACTCTGCATTTTTCATTTTGCATTAGGGGCCACATCAGATGGTATACAGGTATCCTTTTCAACTGAGTCGCGCACTATTCCTGAGAGTTCCCGGTGGAAGTATTATACAGTGGCCCCAAGGCACGCTGGCTGAAGCTAGGGGGATACTTCCCCCTCCCAACTCTCTCAACTCGCTAAACTCTCTCAACTTGCCTAACTATCTATCTCTCCCTTTACACGCCTTCACGCACAGCCCACAGATGTAATATCCGATGTTCTCCTTCTTTGCGAAATGGCGCACCTGCTCGAAGCAGGCCTGATGATCGAATTCCTCCTGCTTTTCATGAATGGCCCCGGCGGGACAGACGGTCAGGCAATCGCGGCAGCTTGCGCAGTCCTCCTGGAGGGGTTCGTCCACCTTCAGGGGCAGGTCGGTAAGCACCGTCACCAGGCGAATCCTGGCCCCGTAGCGAGGAGTGACCAGCAGGTTATTGCGGCCCAGCCAGCCCAATCCGGCCAGGACGGCCACCTTTTTGTGGGAAACGTGACTGCTCTGTCTGCGCCAGTCAATGATCTGGGAGGCGGCGATGGGCATGGCGCGGCAGCCCCATTGCTCGATCAGGTTGGCGACCCGGAAGGCCACGGTGTCCAACAGCTCGTTGGCCTCCCGGTAGTGGTGCTTGTACAGCAGGGTGGGGCGATCCACAAGGCTGTCCAGAACGGCGTCGGAGAGGCGGATAGCCACACAGACACCCCGGCTCAGGCTGGCTATGCTTCCTTTGGGCTCGATGGAAAATGTGTCCTGGATGGATGTGATGTCGGCCACACCGAAGAGAGAGACGCCCTGGACCAGGGCGAAGGCCTTCAGCTTCTGATAATTTTCCTGTTCCGCTGGCATGTCGTTCCTCGGGTGATGGTCATCTTTCTGGTGAGCAGAATGCCGACCCCTATGGCCGACCAAGCTCCATCCGCACCCACAAATTCTGGCCACCAGCATCTAGCATCAAGCATCCAGGATCTGTCTTTTTCTTTTTCCAGCATCCAGAATCCAGCATCCAGGATCGGCCTTTATTTTCTTTTACCAGTATCGAACATCTGGCATCCGAACTCTCTAAACTCTCTTAACTCTCTTAACTCTCTCAACTCTCCAAACTATAATCCAGTATCGGTTTTTCTTTTCAACTCCTCTCTTCCCCTTCCACAGTAGCCCATAATTGCGGTCTTGTCAAGGAGATTTTGCCCCGGCGCCCACGAAAAAGTCCTTGACCTATTTTTACCGGCATTGTATATTTCATTCTGTGCCGTGAGCTCAAACTTCGTTGTGATCCCGGCCGGGAGATACGCATATGGTTCTCTTCTGGAGGCTGTTGCTCGCCCATGTCATCGCCGACTTCCCCCTCCAGACGGACGCCGTCTTCGCCATCAAGAAGGAAAGAAGATGGGGCGTTCTCCTTCACGGCACGATCTTCGGGCTGGTGGCCATCCTGCTGGCCCAGCCATTTCTGAAAAGTGGAACAGCATGGGCCGGCCTGATCATTCTATGGCTGCTGCACATCACCATCGACAAGGCAAAGCTGATTTTCGTCGGCGGCAGACGCGCAGATCATCTTGCTTACTTCCTCCTCGATCAGGCATTACACATCGGCACGATAAGCCTGGTCAGTCTCTATTTGAACCGGGTTCTCCCGGTAACAGCCGTTGTTGCAGATTCCATAGCCGACCTCTATCTGATCAAGCTGGGCATCGCATATATCGTTTCCGTATGGGCAAGCCCATTGATCTGCTATTATGTCCAGGCGGCCCTCTCCCCACGAAAGATAGAATTTAAGGCCTGGCAGCCTGTTCTGTGGCGAATGCTGGGATATGTGGAGAGGGGAATGCTCACGGCTATTATGACCCTGGGCGGTAAGCTTTTTTTTCTGACGCCGGTCGCTTTTTTACCACGAATCACTTTGTCAGTATTCGCCAACGAGAAACCTTTCTCCCTGTGGGAGTTGGTGTTAGGCTCGGCCATTGCCATCGCGGCCGGAGCCTGGGCACGGACCCTGGGGTGAGAGAAACGGGTCGCCGCCAGCGACCAGAGAGAGTGTGAAACCATCATGCAGCAGATGTACGTGAGCGCTTTGGCCATCGACACGGGGACAAACACCCCGGTGGTGATTCTGAAAGAGACCGAAGGCAAAGAGACGCGTATCTTGCCCATCTGGATCGGGCACGCGGAGGCGACGGCCATCGCTATAAAACTGGCCGATCTGACCATCAAGCGTCCCCAGACCCATGACCTGATGAAGTTGATCGTCGACGGGCTAGATGGCAAGGTCAGCAAGGTGGTCATCAACGACATGAAGGATCAGACCTTTTACGCCCAGATCTATGTGGAGCGGAAGAAGTCTCTGCTGACCATCGACGCACGCCCCAGCGACTCCATCGCCCTTGCTCTCCGCTGTGATGCGCCCATATATGTGGTCAACCATGTCTTGGAAGCCGACAAGAAAAAAGCGGGGCTCAGCGATACGGACAGGGCCCAAAACCTGCGCGAGCGCCTGAAGAAGATAAACCCTGAGGATTTCGGGAGATTTCCATTACTTTAACGGCGTAACCGTGTTGCGATTTTAGCCAGGCACAATGGCAACCACATGAGGGTAGATCATCGAGGTGCTGTCCATTGTCTGATGCGGGGAGGGACAGGGCATGTTCACCTCGATTTTTTATTGGCGGGTTATGAGCAAAACTCCCTTTCGTTTTGTGCACCTGAGCTGTTTTGGGCCACTCGTCGCGCTGCTGGCCATCTGTCTTCTGGGGCCTCCGTTGGTGGGGCAGGAGCTGGGCGAAGCAGAGGATTCCGAAAGGCTGTTTCAGGAGGCCGTCGAGAGCTATCGTGAGGCCGACTATTATCGTGCCCTCATCGGCTTTCGGGGATTATTGCGGGATTCTCCCCAGCACAGACGGACCACCGCGGCGCTGCTCATGCAGGCCAAGTGTTACTACTGGCTGCAAAATTACGACCAGGCCATCGAGAATCTGCAAAGCCTGCTTGAGAAATTTGAGCACAGCACCTATCTGGATAACGTCCATTATCTTCTGGGCAACTGTTATTACCGCCTGGGCCACTCCTGGCAGGCGGCCGATCAATTCCGGCAGGTCATCGAGAACAGCGACCTTCCCACCCTAACAGATCTGGCCAGGGATTGCCTTCGAGTCCTGATCGTCGCCGAGCTGTCTGGGCGCCAACTGGACAAGCTTTATGACGGCCTGCCAGACGACCCTTTAAGCCCCTGGATTTTGCTGGAAATCGCCCGACGGGAGCTATCTGCAGATCATCGGGAAGAGGCGGCAGCGGCAGCAATGCAAGTTCTCAGCCTGTTCCCCGGGGGCGAACCCGCCGCCGAGGCGGAGAAGATCAGAAAATCCGCCGTTGAAAAACCTCCTCAGACCATAACCATCGGAATCATCTGCCCCCGGTCCGGTTCCTATGCCCGCTACGGAGAGAATCTCCACCACGGGGTTCAGCAAGCCGTTGAGGAACACAACACTTTCTCGGACATAAAGATCCAACTGAAGGTCAGAGACTCCCAAGCCGCGGCGGTAAGGGCTGTGCAGGCTGTCAGAGAGCTTATCGATGATGAAAGCACCCTGGCTGTCATCGGCCCCCTGTTGAGCACCGCAGCCGTGGGGGCGGGAACCGTATGCGACTGTCGTGGGGTGCCGCTGATCAGCCCTACCGCTTCTGAAGGGGAGATCGCGGCCATCGGCAGGTTCGTGTTTCAACGCAGCGTGGCCGCGCGGACGCTGGGCAAAAAGATGGCCGCCTATGCGGTGGATGAGCTGGGCCTCCGGCACTTCGCCACGCTGGCTCCCGGTGATGAATACGGAAATGCCGCCGTAGAGGGGTTTTCCGATGAGGCCACAAAGCGCGGAGCTGAGATGTTGATGGTAACACGGTACCCTCCCGGGGCCGCCGATTTCAAGGATCAGCTGACCCAGATCCGCCGTCGCAAGCAGGCTTACGATGACAGCCTGAAAAACTTGGGGCTGCTGCCCATGGACACAAATCCCACCGAGCCCGATACCATTCCCCCTGAGGAGAGAAGAGTTTTCATCGACGGTATCTTCATCCCGGCCTACCCCGAGGAAGCCGGTATGATCGCCCCCCAAATCGCTTTTTACCGTCTGCAAACTCAGATTCTGGGCACCAGCGCATGGGGCAACCGGGAAGCCCTGCGCATCGGGGGACAGTATCTGGAGGGGGTTGTCTTCGCCACCGACTTCTCCGAGGAGCTCTTCTCCGAAGAAAATGACCGGTTTGCCGCCGATTACCGTGTCCGGTATGGCAAAAGACCGGGCATGGTGGCTACTTTTAGCTATGAGTGCGCCAAGCTAATTCTTCAGGGGATAGAAAATGGAGTCCGTGGGCGAGAGGGAATGTGCCAGTTCCTTTCGCGCGCAGAGGGCTTCACCAGCCTCACCGGCCGTATCTCGTTCAACAACAACGATGGCGCCAACGATGAGGCCATGATCCTGACCGTGCAGAACGATCAGGTCATCAAGCTTAAATAGCCCTGGAGCGCCAGCGGAGAAAAAAGGTGAACATCCGCACCCGGCATGATCGAGGGACAACGGCCCCTCCCCCACAGATCTCATCTGCGCAAGACGATGGCGGAACAGGGCAGGACGCCGCGCAGAGCACCACAGGCGGGCAATCCCTGAGCTGGACCGTCTGGCCCATGGGGGAGAATCCCCTGCGTTCTGTTGCCGTCATTCTATTCCTGATGATCGTCGTGTGGGCCATCTCCACGTGCTTCGGCAAGGTGTGGATCTTCGTGTCAGCGATCTTTCTCGTGGGAACTCTGACCGGCTTCTTCTTTCCCACCACCTACCGGTTGGACCCTGAAACGGTCTCGGCCCATGGACTGCTGTCTAAAAAGAAGCGGACCTGGTCCGGGCTGAAGAAGTATTACGTGGGCAAAAAAGGGGTACATCTGAGCCCATACGCCAGGCCATCGAAATTAGAGAGCTTCCGCGTCATCTACCTCCCCTTTAGCGGGAACCAAAAAGAGATCATGGACTTCATCGGGGAGAAAATGAACCGTGGGCGTTGAGCTGACCGAACGACAGGAGGAACTGTTAGAGAAGCTGGCCCACCGGGTGGTTGCCCTGCGGGTCTCGGCCATGGCCATCTTTCTGCTGGAGTCGACCAAGCCGCTGAGCTTTTTAGGCAGCCAGGTGCTGGTATTCTTCAATCCCATCATCCAGTCCGTTTTCAACTTTAAAGATTACGAGACGGTCACGGAGATGATCGAGAATCGCGACAACATCGAATATCTTATCCAGAAAATCGAGCGGCTGCAGGAGGATCAAATCCTGAAAGAAAAAGAGATGAAACGAGAGAAAAAGGAGCGAAAAAGGGGGCGTAGATGACCGAGGATCTCAAGAACATCAAATCGGTGCTGGCCACCGATTGTGGCAGTACCACCACCAAGGCTATCCTCATCGAGAAACGGGACGATGAGTATCGGCTCATCGTTCGGGGTGAAGCCCCCACCACTGTGGAGGCCCCCGTGGAGGATGTGACCAGAGGGGCACTGAATGCTATCCGGGAGGTGGAAGAGCTGTCCGGCCGGACCCTGCTGGACGGGGAGAAGATCATCACCCCCCAGGAGGGTGATCGGGGCAGCGACCTATTTCTGTCCACCAGCAGCGCCGGCGGCGGCCTGCAGATGATGGTCACCGGTGTGGTCAAGAGCATGACCGCCGAGAGTGCCGAAAGGGCGGCCCTGGGTGCCGGGGCCATCGTCATGGACGTTCTGGCCTCCAACGACGGCCGTCTACCCCACCAGAGGATTGAGCGCATCCGGCACCTGCGTCCGGACATGATCCTCCTTTCCGGCGGCATCGACGGGGGAACCATCTCCCATGTGGTGGAACTGGCCGAGCTCATCGAGGCGGCCAATCCCCAACCGCGCCTGGGTATTGGCTACCAACTGCCCGTCATCTATGCCGGGAACAAGGAGGCCGCTCAGAACATCGAGAAGATCCTTCAGGATAAAACCTCCCTGGACGTGGTGGATAACCTGCGTCCGGTCCTGGAGCGGGAGAACCTGGGGCCGGCGAGAGAGAAAATCCACGACCTGTTCATGGAGCACGTCATGGCTCAGGCCCCCGGCTACAACAAGCTGATGTCCTGGACCGATGTGCCCATCATGCCCACCCCGGGCGCCGTGGGCAGCATCATTCAGACCATCGCCGCGGTGGAGAAAATCCAGGTGGTGGGTGTGGACATCGGCGGTGCCACCACGGATATCTTCTCCGTTTTTCAAAACAAGTTCAACCGCACGGTCAGCGCCAACTTAGGGATGAGCTACAGCGTTTCCAACGTGCTGGCCGAGGCCGGCATGGATAATGTCATGCGTTGGGTGCCCTTTGAGATGGGAGAGGCCGACCTGCGCGACAGGATCGGCAACAAGATGATCCGGCCCACCACCGTTCCCCAGACCCTGGAGGAGCTCATGATAGAGCAAGCCATCGCCCGGGAGGCGCTGCGCCTGGCTTTTATTCAGCACAAGTCCTTTGCCGTTGGGCTCAAGGGGGTTCAGCAGGATCGCAATATCTCGGACACCTTCGACCAGACGGCCTCGGGCCAGACCCTGGTGAATATGATGACCCTGGACATGCTGGTGGGCAGCGGCGGGGTACTTTCCCACGCGCCACGCCGGCAGCAGGCTGCCTTCATGCTCATCGACTCCTTTCTGCCGGAGGGAATCACTCAATTAGCGGTGGACAGCATCTTCATGATGCCCCAGTTGGGCGTGTTGTCAACGGTTCACAAACAGGCGGCCACGGAAGTGTTCACCAATGACTGTCTCATTCGACTGGGAACCTGCATCGCCCCGGTGGGAGCGGGAAAGTCAAACAAGCCCTGCATGAAGATCTCCATCAAGGTGCCCGGCGGAGAATCTGTGGAGCGCGAGGTTATGCCCGGGGACCTATTCGTGATCCCCGCCCCTCACGGGGAACCCATCCCTATCTGGGTCGAACCGGCTCGGGGTTTTGACATGGGCGCCGGCAAAGGGAAAAAAGTGGAAACCCAAGTACACGGTGGCGTGGTAGGTATCGTTGTGGACGCCAGGGGGCGCCGGCCCTTTGAGCTTCCCGTCGACCGAGCGGAGAGGGTCAAAAAGCTCCGCGAGTGGAACAAGATAATGGATGCATACCCGGAATAGTTGAGAGTTCAGAGAGTTTGGAGAGTTTGGAGAGTTTAAAGTCCTGAGAGGTCTGAGAGTTTGGAGAAGTATGAGAGTTTAGAGAGATTGTTATCTATGATTTTCGTTAGTTCTTAACACGCTCAACTCGCCTAACTCTCTAAACTCATTAAACTCCCTCAACTCTCTAAACTTTTTTATAGATTCTTATGAAGACCATAACTTAAAAGAATAGCGAAAGGAGGCCGTCTGTGGCCCATGCTTATACGCCAGGATTAAGGGTCGCCGAGAGAACTTTGCTTCGCAAGGAACGCCGGCTGCCCCTTCCGGGAACGGTGATGGTTAAAGAGGGTGACCAGGTCAACGCGGATCAGGTGGTGGCCAAAACCGATCTGCCTGGCAACGTACAGCCCATCAACGTGGCCAACCTCCTGAGCATTGAGCCCGTGGATATCAAGGAGTTCATGCTCAAGGAAGAGGGCGATGCTATCGAGAAAGACGAGCCCCTGGCCCGCAGCGCCGGTTTCTTCGGCATGTTCAAGAACACCTACAAATCCTCGGTTTCGGGAACGGTGGAGAGCATCTCGGATGTAACCGGTCAGGTGCTTATCCGCGAGGCACCTATCCCCGTAGAGGTGCAAGCTTACATCGATGGGGTGGTGACCGAGGTTTTCTCCAATGAGGGAGTTGCCGTGGAGACGACGGCCTCCTTCATCCAGGGAATCTTCGGGCTGGGCGGCGAGGCCTACGGCGAGCTGGCCATGGCCTGCTCCGGCCCCGATGAGATTCTCACCGAAGCCGGGATCGACGAGGGATGCCGGGGGAAAGTGCTGGTGGGAGGCTCTTTAATAGAGCTGACCGCATTACGCAAGGCCGTTAAGTTGGGTGCAAAAGGGGTGGTTGTGGGCGGATTCAACAACCAGGACGTCAAGGAAATCCTGGGGTACGATTTGGGCGTGGCCATCACCGGCGCCGAGGACATGGGCACCACGCTGATGATCACCGAGGGCTTCGGCAAGATCGGCATGGCCGAGAGAACATTCCAGTTGTTGAAGAACCTGGAGGGCAAGAGGGCCTCCATAAACGGCGCCACCCAGATCCGGGCGGGCGTCATTCGTCCGGAGGTGGTTATTCCTCTGCAGAAGGCAGTCGATAAGAAAGAGGTGCAGGAGAAGCGCGCCGCCAGCGAAGGTTTGGTCATCGGCAGCCAGGTTCGACTTATCCGCCAGCCCTATTTCGGCATGATGGCCGAGGTGACCGGCCTTCCCGCTCCGCTGCAGGAGCTGCCCACCGAGGGCAAGGTGCGAGTGTTGGAGGTGAAGCTGGAGAGCGGCGATAAAGTCATCATGCCCCGGGCCAACGTGGAGCTCATCGAGAGGTAGGGGATGCGGGCGAATGGCGAGCTCTCTGAGAATTGGTGGGCGTTTCTGAGACAGTTGACAGATAAGGCGGTCCGCGAGAGGGCCGCCTTTTTGTTTGGGGGGGAGGACAATCATGGTTTTATTAATTTTAGTGATTCTGGGAGTTGCGGCCTTCTCCTTTTATAAGGGTTATATTCTGGTGGGTTTTGTCTGTCTTTTGGGGTTTTCGCGGAAATATGGTTGGCCAGCACTCATTTTTACTTCCGTCTATCTTTTTTACAAAGGAGACTTCATTGTAGGGGCACTACCAATTGCCTTGATTATTTGGAATATTTATGGTTTGGTGCTCATGAGTAGAAAAGGAAAGGATACAGGTTGGACCGCTTTGGTTCATGAATCATATAAATATTGTAGAAAAGGCGATTATTGGAAATCAATTGAGTTAGCCGAAAAAGCTTTAGAACTCAATCCGAGAGCTTCAGAAGCTTGGCGTTTGATCGGTAATGCCTATGAATTCTTAGGTGATGAAAGGGAAGAAAGTGGCAACTCAGATGAAGCCGTGAATTTTCACAAGAAAGCCACGGAGGCTTGGAATAAGGCTAAGGAAATTAATCCGGAAATTATGATTCCGGGTTATCATGAATAACAAAATCGACATAACATAACTTACCAACTATTGGGGACATTCCAAGGAAAATGTTTCCCTAGCCTCAGAATTGCGGAAGAAGGAGAGTTTTAGATGAAAACTGAAAAAACAGTACGATTTTACAAACCAATTCCTTTGCCTTCGGACAGGGATGCAGTCGAGTACCGATTTCCCTTTGCTGTCATAGATTCTTCTCTCATAGGAAAACCAGAAGAGGAGAGCGAAACAAGTCACCATTCTATTAAAGTGACTATCACCGGAACACTCGCCGCTTGTTGGGGATTTGGTCGTACGGAGAGTGATCCAGTTCTTGAAAAAGTTCTATTCGAATACGGTAAACGGCACATTGTTGAAAAATTACACGACGGTATCTTAAGTGATAAAGAAGAACTTTTACTTGCAACTGGGAATCAGCCAAATGAATGTCCGTTCGACCCTTCTAGAATTTCAGAACCAAGTGGAACAAGTATCAAGGTTCCAATTCACACAAAGGGCCTAATGCAGTACCCGGAACAGAATCAACGTGCCGAAATACTAATTGAGCGCAGAGATTACATTAATGCAATATTTAAGGAAAGACACGGCTCCAAGCTGTTGCTAATAAACGAAGAAAGACCACTATTACACTTCTTTCGAGAAGCTAATTCTGAGGATGAATTTACCTCTCGAGTCATTGCTCTGGCAAACATTGTGGGGAATCTTAACATTGACATTTTAAGAAAAATAACGGGTATCAGTGATACACAAGTGAAATCAATTTCTTTATTAGACGCCTATTTGAAACCTATCGGTGGAAACTACGAAACCATAATTTCAATCTTTAGAAATTTAAACAGAATTCGACAAGGATATCCCGTTCACCAAGATAATGCTGAAGTAGTAAGAGCTTACAAATTCTTTGAAATAGATTATCCAATAGAGCACTATAATAACGTTTGGACGGAATTATTGGAGAGGTGCTTATCAGCTTTAAAAAGTCTTCTTGAAATTGTAAAAAAAGAAACCAGATAAAAGCTGACATCCAATTAAGGCCCCCCCAAAATGCTCACCACCACCCTCAACCTCAGCGCTTTGCACGGATATGTGTATGGCCGCCGGACAAACCAGTATATCAAGCCGATCGCTAAATTATCCTCGACCAAATGTCTTCAGCACTGCGCAAAAACGCAAAATGCTGCCAGACGGTCATCTCTAAAAAAGGGAGAGGACAAATCATGAGCTCATTCGCCAAAAACCTTCTGTTGTTGGCATTGGCCGCATCCTTTGTAGCCCTGGGCTGCGGTCAGCAGGCATCGTGGGAAGAGCTGATGAATCAATCTGATGTGCTCTATCAACAGGGACAATATCCGGAAGCGATCAAAATTCTCCAAAAAGCAGTAAAAGTTGCCGAAAAGACCTTTGGACCAGACCATCCCAATGTGGCCACCTCTCTGAATAACCTGGCCACCCTCTATTCGGCCCAGGGCCAATACGCGCAGGCCACGACCCTCTGCAAACAGGCGCTGGCAATCAGCGAACTGGCCCTGGGAGAAGATCATCCGGCCCTGGCCAGAGACCTGAACAATCTGGCGGCGACATACAGAGCCCAGGGTTTATACGAAGAAGCCGAGCCGCTCTACAAACAATCCCTGACACTATGCGAAAAAGCATACGGCCATGACGATCCCAATGTGATAACCCCGCTGATCAATCTGGCAGAATTTTACGCATCCCGGAATAAATATGAACAGGCTGAGCCCCTCTACCTGTGGGCATTGACAATATATGAACAAAACCTCGAGCCGGACCATCCCGATATGGTCATTGTGCTGGAGAACATAGCGGAGTTTTACCGGAAAATGGAAAAAGAAAGCGAGGCGATAAAAATGAATGAACGCGCGCAGGCAATTCGCAGCAAAAACCAGTGAGGAGAAAGATGGCCCAACACATCGGCATCGTGGCCTGCAGCGCTGAGGGCGCTGCTCTCTGCTATCGCACCATTTGTCTGGAGGGGTCCGATCTGTTAGGGAAACACTCCCACCCCCAGGTCACCATGCACACCCATTCCCTCGGCGAATACATGGCCTGCATCGAGACGGGCAACTGGGGCGGCGTGGCCAAGCTGATGTTGTCCTCGGCGGATAAGATCGCCAGGGCCGGCGCGGACTTTCTCATCTGTCCCGACAACACTATCCACCAGGCCTTCGACCTGGTGGTGGAGCAATCACCCCTGCCCTGGCTGCACATCGCCGAGGAGGTCGCCATGGAGGCGAAACGACGAGGCTATCACCGTCTGGGTATCCTGGGCACGCGCTATCTGATGGAAGGTCCCGTTTATCCCGAAAAGCTCGCGGACATGTACCTGGCCTATTCCATCCCCGGGCCGGAGGATCGGGGACGCATCAGTGAGATCATTTTCGATGAATTAGTCACTGGCCTTTTCAGGGATGAATCCCGTGCTTTTTTCAATCAAGTTATCGAACGACTGAAAAACAACGGCTGCGATGCAGTGATTCTTGGCTGCACGGAAATCCCTCTTTTGGTCAGGGAAGAAAATTCGCCCTTGCCCATATTGGATTCCACACGACTGCTGGCCAAAGCGGCCTTGAGGAAAGCCACAAGCGCGACACCCTCGTGAGAAAACGTGATTTTTTACAGTTAGGAATCCCTATGCAAAGATGTCAGCGCTGTATCATGCCCGGCATTCCGAGATTGATCACGCTCGATGAGGATGGCATCTGTCATCAGTGTCGGAACTACCGGCCCATTCGCATGAAGGGAGAAAAGGAACTCATAACACTGCTGGATTCACACAGAAAAAGAAAGAGCGAATATGATTGCATCGTCACTGTCAGCGGGGGCAGAGACAGCGCGTTTACTCTACTGAAGCTGGTGAAAGACTATAAGCTGAAAGTCCTGGCCGTGAATTACGAAAATCCCTTCGCCGATGACCAGGCCAAAGCCAACATTAAAAACATGATCAAGAAATTGAGTGTAGATCTTGTCCAATTCAAATTTGGGAATAACATTCACGAAAAAATCTTGAAAAACAACATAATAGCCTGGTTTCACAAACCATCCCCGGCCATGGTCCCTGTCATCTGCGTCGGGTGCAAAATCATCTGGCCACGAATCATGAAGATCGCCAAGGAACATAACATACGCTGTATTGTCAATGGCGGAAATCCCTATGAATACACGTCTTTCAAAAAAGAGCTTCTGGGAGTGAACCAAAATGCAGGTTTGGTATCGGCATACTTTTTCAACATCTTTCGTTTAGCGAGAGAGGCTCTCCATAATCTCTCATATCTGAAACCGAAATACCTGCCGTTCACCATCAAGGGTTTTCTCTTCGCCAACCAATACGCCATCGGCTCACGCCTTTTGGGCTTCAAACTGGACAAAATAGATCTGTTCCACTACATCACCTGGAACGAAGATGAAGTCCTCACCAGGATACAGAACGAATTGGACTGGCAGCCCCCCGCTGATCTCGTTTCTACCTGGAGATTTGACTGTCGCCTGTCGCTTCTCAAGGATTTCATGTATTTGACGTGCCTGGGAGTCACCGAGAAAGACGACTTTTACTCCAAGCTGGTCAGAGAGTCCAAGATGTCCCGGAGAGAAGCTCTGCAGAGAATAGAAAAGGAAAACGAGTTGCACGTGGATGTCATCGAGGATATATTCCATCAATTGGGAATAGAAGATATCGATGTCTCTCGGTGGTACGAGAAAAACGTCCACTGAACTTCGAAGAGGAAAACACATGCCTGCGCAAACACCATCCCTGCCCGCCTTTTAGACTTCCATCCCGTTACTGCGCAGCGCTCGGAGACCCGGCCGATCATGCGGCTCTTTATCGAAAAGCAGTGAGAGCATGTGCAGATGAATTACGACAGGACATACAGCAAAACAGAGAACTACTTTGGAACACAGCCGGAGACACTCCTCAGAAACTTCTATCATCGGCTGGACAGGTCCAAGAGAGTCCTGGATCTGGGCGTTGGCCAGGGACGTCACGCTCTGTTTTTGGCCAGAGAGGGCTTTGCTGTGGACGCCATCGACCCTTCAGAAGTGGCCATCGAATCGGTGTCTGCTCTAACAGACCGGGAGAATCTGCCCATTCGCACTTTCCAATGCGGTTTTGAGAACTTTGTCCCCCAAACCGACTTTTACGGGAGCATTCTTATATTCGGTCTGATCCAGATCCTGCCCGGGGAGTCCATTGACCTGCTTCTGGAAAAGGCCAAGTCGTGGACCAGGGCAGGCAGCATCGTATTGGTCAGAGCATTCAGCACCGCGGATCCGTCATTTGCGCGCACTCGAGACTCCCGGGAATGGAAATCCCGCGGCAAGAATTCCTTCACCGATGGACAGGGCCGCTTCAGGACCTATATGGAGCCGGGACAACTCCCGGCTTTGTTTGGCGACTATAAAGTGATCTACCACCGGGAAGGCCTGAGTCCCTGGCACCGGCATGCGGATCGTCCGCCCGAACGGCATGCCGAGGTGGAGGGCGTTTTTCAGAGGTAAGATATGAATATCGTGACCATCGTTTTCGTGGCCTTCGGCCTGGCCATGGACGCTTTTGCCGTCTCCATCGCCAGTGGCGTGGCCATCAAAAACCTGAGAATCAATCACGCTTTCAGGATTGCCCTGTTTTTTGGATTGTTTCAGGCTGTTATGCCTGTGATCGGGTGGCTGGCCGGAATTGGTCTGAAAGATTTTATCTGCGGCGTTGACCACTGGATCGCCTTTGGGCTGCTGAGCATGATCGGCTGCAAGATGATCTATGAATCCACGAAGCTGGAGACAGAGAGAAAAAAAATCAACCCCTTGAACGTCAGCGTGTTGTTGATGCTATCCATCGCCACCAGCATCGACGCCCTGGCCGTGGGGGTCAGCTTCGCCTTTATCCAGATGGCCATCATCACCCCCATAATCGTCATTGGCATCGTCACCTTTCTGCTGTCCTATCTTGGCACGTTCGTCGGCAATAAATTTGGGCATTTCTTCGAAAGGAAGATCGAGCTGGCCGGCGGCCTCATCTTGATCGGCATGGGGACGAAAATTCTCATCGAACACCTCACTTAACAGACCGGGCCAGGACTGGACGAGAGAGTGGCCGGGAAGGTCACCAGCGTGCAAGTAAAAGCTTTCAAATAGCTTCTTCAGGAGGGGGAGGTCTCATATCAATGAGCCGATTGCGAATATCGTCGCCGGGCAGTATCGTCATCCTTCTGCTGGTCGTTGTTCTGGCCATCATCTGCATATATTCCGCCATCCAGCTGCATCTTGGCAAACAGGTGGGCGTCTATCCGACAGCTGAGGAGAGCCTGTACGCTCTCGTCGCCAGGGACTATCGCGGCGTGAAGAGAGTGGAGATCGCCCGTATGGACCGGAAGGTCTTCGACCACCTGCGGTTCGTCAAGGCATATGTCTATGCGGAGAGCCGCTCCGACGGCAGCGAACTTTCCGGCCGGGGTTACGACGAGTATGGTCGCTTCTTCGTGAGCGTGAAGGACGGGTGGACGTTCGTTCCAAAGGACAGATTTCCGAAGGTCATCGCCTTGAGCCAGTGGTTGTTCAGGCACCTGGGTTGAAAGACCTTGTCCGTACGGTAAAACCATAAGCGAACCTGCGGTCGCTAATGCCTTCATGTTTTACGCATCGTGGTACGATGCATCAGCGGGGGGCTTCGGACTGGATGGACCATTACACCTTTTTGAGGAGAGCGATTTGTGATCTGCCTGATGCACGGCTACTTGCTGGAGGGCTCGGGGAGCAACCTGTGGACCCGGTCCATGGTGAAGAATATCTGTCGGATAGGCGAAACCGTCCATCTGCTCTGTCAGGAGAATCATCCGGAACGATACGATTTCATCTCCGAGGCATACGCTTACCGGCCTGGTGGCAAAAGGGAAACCCTGCTGAAGCGGGAAACTCCCTATAGGGGCAGATGTATTCTGCATAAACCGCTATTGAGCGATACCTTTCCTGTTTACATCTGGGATAAGTACGAGGAATTTGGAAACGTCGTTCCCATGATAGAATTGAGCAGTGATGATATCGAGAATTACCTGACCCGAAATTTGAATGTCCTTTTAGAGATAGCGAAAAAGCATCACTTCAGGTGCCTGCTGGCCAACCACGCCGTTTTGATGTCTGTGGTGGCCAAAAGAGCCCATGATGTGCTGAAAATCCCCTATTCTGTTCTGCCCCATGGAAGCGCCATCGTGTATGCCGTGGAGAAAGACAAAAGATTACACGATCTGGCCGGGGAGGCTTTTACAGATGCCGAAAACATCTTCACCATCGGCGACGACATGAAAAAAAGGGTTCTGGGCCTGTTTCCGGATATCCCGCGTCTTGAAAAAAAGCTCATCGCCCTGCGCTTGGGCGTGGACACGAAAGCTTTCCGACCGATCCCGGCGAAAGAGAAACCCGTCAGCATCGAGCGCCTGATCCGGCAACTTGAAGATACGCCCCACAAGTGTGCTGCCGCGCGCCGGAAAGCATCGCCCGTGAAAATGCCTGCCTCGATAAAGAAGCAAGAGCTGGTCGCAATCATTAAAGATCGGGGGAATTACGACCAGCAGGTCCCCGACGCCAATGTCGCCGAAAAGTTGCGGTCAGTCGACTGGAGCAACGACAAGGTGATCATCTTCGTCGGTCGGCTGATGTCAAACAAGGGCATTCAGGCCATCATCGCGGCGCTGCCCTGTATTCTATGGCGACACCCGAACGTCAAGTTGATCATCGTCGGGCACGGCCCACTACGCGCCATTTTGGAAATCCTTATCGGAGCCATAGAAGCGGGAAACAGGGGTCTCTTTAAAAAGATCATCGACTGGGGCGGGGATCTGGAAGGTCTGCAATCCAAACCCTTTTCGGCGACAAAACACTTCATCCAAAAATTGATCCAAGATGACAAACTTGAATCCTATTGGC
>DAOVRJ010000117.1 GCA_030628225.1 Candidatus Zixiibacteriota bacterium
CTGGCGACAATATCGGCGCAAGTCCCTCTTGGCAAAGACCACATCGGCGTCCTTGACGCCGCACCGGTCCGAGAAACCATCGCCTATGTAGATGACCTTGCTGTCATTTTGTTTATAGCGCAGAACGTGAAACCCCTTGCAGTTGCCACAGCTACCGCAGCCCTTATGGAAATAGGGGAAGCTGGGGATCATCTTGCTGCCCCGAAAAGTGAGCTGGTTGGCAAAGAGGGGCAGATCCTCCAGACCGTGCTTTTTCAGGATGAGATCGATGTAGAAATCCAGTCCGTCGCTGAGGATAACCACAGGTATGTCGTGGCTGCGGCAGAAGTGGAGAAACCGTTTGAAATGGGGATCGATCTCCTGCGTGAGGGCAAAACTGGCCACCTGATCGCGGGTGGCCCGGGTCAGGGAGCATTCGGCCACCAAACAATCCCGGGAGCCGATCTGTCCCTTTTTCCAGCTCTGCACCACATCTTCCCATCCGCAGCTGGCGAACTTGGCGAACATACTGTTACCCACGTCCCGGCGGCTGATGGTGCCGTCGAAGTCACAGAGGACAACCCAGGGGGACTGAGCTGGTTGATCGCGGTCATCTTTTTTCGATCTCGTCTCGATCACCTTTTTAAAAAGGGCTGAGAACAAGGCTAAAAGGATGTTGCATTGAAGAGTGAAGATCTGACAATCAGTTCTGTCATCCTAGGTTCTTCGGCCTCGGAGTTTACCCTGAGCGGTAGCGAAGGGAGATCTCAGAATGACAGTGATGTTCGGTTTTCTCCCGAATCCCGATCCACGATCCACAAACATCGCCTTTCAACTTAATACAATCCCCCAGCCAGCGCAATATTTTTTCTTGCAAAAAGAGGACAAAAGTTCTATTTTGACCTGTCGAAAGGAAATTTATTCACCTTCCTCTGACTCCAATTCATAACCACTATGAGGCGAAAATGAGCAACACCCCTGCCAACACGGGAACCCTCTATCTGGTAAGCACGCCTATCGGCAACCTGGAGGACATCACCTTACGGGCCCTGCGGGTATTGAAGGAGGTGGAGCTCATCGCTGCCGAGGACACCCGCAGAACGCGACGGCTGCTGAGGCATTACCAGATTTCCCGCCCACTGATCAGCTATCACGATCACAACAAGGAAGCCCGATCGCCCTCCTTGCTGGAGAAGCTGAACAGCGGGGAGTCGCTGGCCCTGGTCTCCGACGCGGGCACCCCGGGCATCTCCGACCCGGCCTTCTATCTTGTCCGCCTGGCCATCCAGCACGGCGTGCCGGTGGTTCCCGTGCCCGGCCCCTCCGCTCTCATCTCGGCCCTAATCGTCTCCGGTCTGCCCCCGGACCGCTTCGCCTTCGAGGGCTTTTTGCCGGCCAAGTCGGGGCGGCGGCGGAGAAAGCTAAAGGCTTTGGCTGGTGAGGAGCGGACCATCCTGTTCTTCGAGTCGCCCTATCGCCTGAAACGAACCCTGGAGGACATCCTGGAGATCATGGGTGACCGCAGAGCGACTGTGGCCAGGGAGCTGACCAAGAAATTCGAGGAGGTTACCCGGGGAACCGTAACCCAGTTGCTGGAACATTACGGTGAGAAGAAACCGCGCGGAGAGGTGGTCATCGTCCTGACTGGCTATACTGCTTAAAAACCTTGACATAGAAGTCGCGAACATGTATGTTACCGTATCATTTGCTCACCGCACTTAAACATGTTATGCTCCTGTATGGAACTAAACGAATAGATGACGACTTTGCTAAAAACAACCATTAAAAAAGGCCGGGAATTCTATTTAGGCTCTCTGGACCCTCTATCAAAAGCCCTGGCCAGGACCCGGGTTCATCCTCACGTGCTGACCATATTGGGCTTTGCCCTGGCTCTGGTGGCAGCCAACTTTTTCAGAATCGAGTGTTTTTTCTGGGCCGGCATCTTCATCATCCTGGCCGGGACCTGCGACATCTTAGATGGCCGTCTGGCCCGGGACACCGGCAAGGGCAGCGTTTATGGCGCTCTCTTCGACTCCACCATCGACCGCTATTCGGAAATCGCTATTTTTATTGGGCTGACATGGCACTACTATGATCAGTCCAGGGCCACTACGCTGATCATCCTCCTGGCGGTGGCCGGTTCCATGATGGTCAGCTACACCCGCGCCCGCGCTGAAGGGCTGGGCCTGGAATGCACGGTGGGAATAGTGCAGCGGCAGCAGAGAATCCTCCTCCTGATCGCCGGCGCCCTGCTGGGCTCCATTCCGGGGACCAAACACCTGGCCATGACGGTAGCCCTCTGGGCCATCGCCATCTTGGCCAACGTGACTGCCGTGCAGCGGGTGGCCTACATCCGCGGGCAACTTCGCCAGCAAAACCAACCCAATCTCATAACTACATCACCAAAAAAGGAGACGAGCAAATGAGCAGCCAGGACAAGGTTCGCGTCGCTATTATCGGGGTGGGAAACTGCGCATCTTCTTTCGTCCAGGGCATCAAATACTACGAGAACGCAAAGCAAAGCGACTTCGTCCCCGGCCTGATGCACGTGAACCTGGGAGGATATCACATCAGGGATATTGAGTTCTCAGCCGCCTTCGATATCGATAAAAAAAAGGTGGGCCAGGATCTCAGCGAAGCCATCTACACCTGGCCTAACTGCACATATAAATTCTGCCAGGTACCCCAACTGGACATCCCCGTCCACCGGGGCATGACCCACGACGGCCTGGGCAAATATCTCTCCGAGATCATCCAGAAGGCTCCCGGCGAGACGGCGGACATCATCAAGATCCTCAAGGAGACGCGGACGGACGTGGTGGTGAGCTACCTGCCCGTGGGCAGCGAGGAGGCCACCAAGTGGTACGTGGAGCAAATCCTGGATGCCGGCTGCGGCTTCGTGAACTGCATCCCCGTATTTATTGCCCGGGAGACCTACTGGCACAAGAGATTCCAGGAACGCGGGCTCCCCGTCATCGGGGATGACATCAAATCCCAGGTGGGAGCCACCATCACCCATCGGGTATTGACCCGCCTGTTCCGGGAACGAGGCGTCCGGCTGGAGAGGACCAGCCAGCTGAATGTGGGCGGGAACACAGATTTTCTGAACATGCTAGAGCGATCACGGTTGGAATCCAAGAGGATCAGCAAAACGAACGCGGTGACCTCCCAGTTGGACTACGATCTGGGCGATGAGAACATCCACATCGGACCCAGCGATTACGTGGCCTGGCTGAAAGACCGCAAGTGGGCGTATATCCGCATGGAAGGGCGAACCTTCGGGGACGTGCCCCTGAACCTCGAGATGAAATTAGAGGTGTGGGACTCTCCCAACTCCGCCGGCGTGGTCATCGACGCGGTGAGATGCTGTAAGCTGGCCATGAACAGCGGGCTGAGCGGCTCGCTGGATGCTCCCTCTTCCTACTTCATGAAATCCCCTCCCCACCAGTACACCGATGACGTGGCCAGGGAATTGACGGAGAAATTCATAAAGAAACACGCCAAAACTCCTGGAAAAGCGGGGGTGAAAGCTCCTGCCAAAGGTTCCCGCGTGACCAACAAAACCCGGTAGCAAATTGCCGGGGGCAGAGAAAAGAGCAGAACCGCCGGTTTTAAAATTCTCTCTTCAGCAGCGTCGACCCCTGCTGCTGAAACTGAGCGGCACCTGTGCGGTGCCCGCCGGTGGGTTCTTATCGCGCGATGGCTTTTGAGATAGTGGGATGGCGGTGAAACACAATCGGTCTGGCGAGTAAGAGCAAATATCACCGCGATGATAAACCTCTCCCTGCTCTCTTCCCCATCCAAATCTTCGGGAGCTCATCTTTCAAAATGGCACAGATGGGCTTTTCCGCTATGGCCGGCCGCTTTTTTCGGATTCCTGCCCACCCTTGACTTTATGGCTTCGGATTGCTTATATTTCTGATAAAAGCCCGGTCCGGCCCTGCCGGCCATCGAAATAACCGGCGAACCAAATGAGAGCCGCCACCGTCTTATCAAAGACGGCAGCTCTTCACCGGCGAGGACAGAATGCCTGGCTCGTTTATTACCTTCGAGGGTATTGACCTGTGCGGTAAATCCACCCAGGCCAAGAAGCTGATCGCTCATCTTCGAGAACGGGGCATCGACGTGGTCTTCTCCCGGGAACCCGGGGGTCCGCCCATCTCCGAGAAAATCCGGGAGATCCTGCTGAACCCTAAAAACCGGGCCATGACATCGATGACCGAGCTGCTCCTCTACGAGGCCAGCCGTGCCCAGCACACCGAGGAGCTGATCAGGCCTGCCCTGCAGGCGGGAAAGTGGGTGATCTGCGATCGCTACGGCGACGCCAGTTTCGCCTATCAGGGTTGTGGACGAAACCTGGGGGGAGAGTTGGTTCAACGGCTTAACCATCTGGCCACTGGCGGGCTGGTGCCCGATCTGACCATCGTCATAGACCTTGCCCCGGAGGAGGCCGCCCGGCGATCTATCAACATGGACTGGAAGGCGGATCGCCTGGAGGGAGAAAGAGCCGATTTTCACCGGCGGGTACGAAAGGGCTATCTGCAGCTGGCCCGGGAGGAACCGAAGCGGGTGAAGATCATCGACGGCCGGGGCACCGTGGAACAGGTCCAGGAGCAGGTCCGAGCCGTTGTGGATCAATATATTCAGAGAAGACCGTCCGCAGCGGAGAGTGGCAAAGCATCTCGTCGCTGACAGATGATCATCACGGATGAAACATCCTCATCGCGGCACTTACCCTGTGAAAGCAAAACGGAATCGGGGAGGAAAACATGTCTAAGAAAAATCCCGCGCTATGGGTCATGGGAGCCGTCGCCCTGCTGGCCATCATCATCGTGGTCGGGCTGGGCCAGACAGAGGAGGATAATCTCTACGCCAACATCAAACTCTTCGACAGGGTGGCCATCAGCGTCAACTCCAAGTATGTCGAGGAAACCAACTCCAAAGATCTCATCTATGCCGGCATCAGGGCCATGCTCAAAACCCTGGATCCCTACACCCAGTTTTTCGAGAAAAGTGACTACGACGAGCTGATGGTCCAGACCAAGGGCAAATTCGGCGGCCTGGGGATCGAGATCGGCATCCGCGACGATGTCCTCACCGTTATCTCCCCCCTGGTCAACACGCCAGCATATGAGATCGGACTTCAGGCCGGAGACAGGATCATCAAGATCGAGGGGGAATCCACCAAGGGTATCTCCACCCAGGGAGCGGTCAAAAAACTCCGCGGGCTAAAAGGCACACAGGTGACCATCACCGTTGAACGCGAGGGCGAGTCGGAACCTATTGACTACACCATCACCCGGGACATCATCGAGATCAAAAGCGTGCCTTATTTCGCCCAAATTCAGCCGGGGCTCGGGTACGTCCACCTGGCCCGATTCTCGGAAAACGCCGAGCACGATTTGGAGGACGCCATCAGGCAACTGGTGGAGATGGAAATTGAGGGTTTAATTCTGGATCTGCGCCATAATCCCGGTGGTCTCCTTCCCCAGGCAGTGCACGTGGCAGACCTCTTCCTGGACAAGAAACAGATGATCGTTTACACCAAAGGGCGGGCGGATCGCTCCACGGCCAAATACGAGTCCACATCACCCCCCCTGTACTGCGATAAGCCCCTGATCGTTCTGGTCAACACGGGAAGCGCCAGCGCCTCGGAGATCGTGGCCGGGGCCATACAAGACTGGGACCGGGGGCTCATCCTGGGCACCACCACCTGGGGTAAGGGCCTGGTGCAGACGGTCATCCCCACCAACCAGGAAACAGCCCTGAAGATCACCACCGCCAAATACTACACCCCCAGCGGCCGGTGTATCCAGCGGGATGACCAGAAAGAGGAAAAATTCGCCGCCGGGCTCCTGGGCGAGGAAGATCTGGAGTCGCCGGAGGAACTGGAAAACCGTGAGGAATTCCATACTCAGGGCGGCCGAATCGTGTACGGTGGGGGGGGCATTACCCCGGATGTCATCGTCAAACAGGACAGGTTGACCACCCTGGAGTATGAGCTGCTCAGAAAATCGATGATCTTCCGCTTCGCCGTCAAGCATGCCGCCAAGCATAAGGACCTGCCGCGGGACTTTGAGATGAACGACCAGTTGATGGCCGAGTTCAAGAGCTTTCTGGAGGAAGAGGATTTTCAATATCGCTCCGCCGCCGAGAAACAGCTTGATGAGCTGTCGGAGGTGGTGGAAAAAAGCGAATACAACTCCGGGATCACGGCCACTCTCCAGCAGCTTGAAAAACAACTGCAGGACGAGAAGCAAAAAGATTTCCAGCGCAGCCGTGACTACCTTAAAAGAGCCATCAAGCTGGAGATCGTGTCCAAGATCTGGGGCAAGGAGGTCAGATATGAGGAGGCTGTGAAGGTAGATCCCCAGATTGTGGCCGCCGTGGAAATCCTGACCACCCCCGGGCGATACGAAAAAGAGCTGGGCACATGAGTTTTGCGGGAAGCGATGTGGGACTTCTGCTGATGATGTTCCTGGGCGGTCTGGTCATCAGTCTGCTGGCCAGCTTCCTGGGCGTGGGCGGCGGGATTCTCATCGTTCCCCTGCTGATTTTCCTCTTTCCCAAATGCGGCGTCCCCCCACTCCTCGCCGTCCATCTGGCCATAGGCACCAGCTTGATGGTGATCTTCTTGCGGACCATCCCGGCGACCATCAGCTACCGCCGCAGGAATCTCATCGTCGAACGGGCAGTGCTACCCCTAGCCCTGGCCAGCATCGGCGGAACTCTGGTCGGATCCACCCTGGCCGCTCATCTGCCGGGAGATATCCTCAGCAGGATTTTCGCCTGCCTGCTTTTTGTGGCTGCTCTGCGCATGGGTTTCTCCCGCCCCATCCAATCAGATGAAACCACCCCGCATATGACCTGGTGGATATTGCTGGGGGTAGGCCTGACCGCCGGCTTTTTCTCCGCCCTTCTGGGCATCGGCGGAGGGCTTGTTTCCATCCCCCTGATGAGCTATTTGCTGAAATTCCCCACGGAAAAACTGGCCGGCACCTCCACGGCCATCATGATCATCACCAGCCTGGCCGGGACCCTTCAGCACATCTATCATGGATATGGCACCCCGGAGCTGCCGGCCTGTGCCTTTGGCTACGTGCACTGGGCCGTGGCCATCCCCCTGGCCGCGGGGGGCATCATCTCGGCCCCTTTGGGCGCCTATTTGAATCACAAGCTGGACGTCTCCATCTTCAAAAAGGCCTTCGCCGTGGTGCTGGTGATCGTGGCGGTGAGGATGCTGGTGTTTTGAGTCAGGCGCAGCATAACATATTACCATTTCCCTCATCGTCTATAACCTTCCTGAAACAACCCCCTCCGAATTTTCCCCCTATCTTTTTTTATCCCTTGATAATGCTCAACTCTGAGTTTATTATACAGGAAGCGCTAAAAGTATTAAGAAGACCGGATAGCGAAATTAAGTATAATAAGCAGACCTTTAAAAACACCCAACAGGAGATAGAAATGAGTCTGGCACGGTGCAAACTCGGCTGCTAAGCTGCCGC
>DAOVRJ010000016.1 GCA_030628225.1 Candidatus Zixiibacteriota bacterium
GGAAGGTAAAAAACTCGCCGAATTTCTCCCTTCAATTGAGCGGCCTGTTCCCGTCCCGCTCGTGTGGTAACTGAGAGGATGAACAGTTGCTCAGGAAATCTTCGCCGCAGTGACGGAAGAAAGGCGGCTAAACTGTTCACCTCCCCAACTGAGGCGGCATGGATCCAAAGAGTAGGGCGCGATTTCACGCTGCCAAATATGTCTCTTGGCCACAGTCCTAGCCTTTCTTTCAGACCGTGGCCCCCTAACAGAATTTTAGGCAACAGGTATGGAAGACCAAGCAGCAATGCTATGCATAGAGCCACATCATAGAGGAACAGCATGCTTCACCGAATTCGAGTTTTCTGAAAGAGATTGTCTGCCTTATGGGTTAGCTCCTGAAGAGCCTTCTCAAGCTCTACCCTTTTTGCCTCGACATCTTCTCCGCAGATCTTCCTGGGCACGTAGATGGGAGATCCCAGCAGAACAGCCACTCTTGAAAAGGGCATAGGGATAACAAACCTGTCCCAGGATAATACGATTTTGCCGAAAGAAACACCGTTGGCCGCCGGGATAATAGGCATCCCCGTACGCTGAGCAAGGGCGATCACACCGGGCTGAACGCGCCATCGTGGTCCTTTTGGTCCATCTGGAGTTATGGCCACGTCTTTCCCCGTGCCAATGCGCCCGGCGATTTGGAAAAGGGCTTTTAGCCCTCCCCTGGTGGTTGATCCACGCACCGGAACAAAACCAAGCAGGCGTATTATACGGGCGATGATCTCTCCGTCCCGATGTTCACTGACCATGATGTGAATGTTCTGCCGTCTATGACTGTAACAAAGGACTAGCAGGCGCCCGTGCCAGAAAGCGTAAATAACGTTTTTCCCTCTTGCCCAGACGCCGTGAACGTTCTCATTACCTAAAATCTGCAACCGCCAGGTTATGCCAACTAGCAAGATAAACAGGGCACCAAGGCGAGATATTAAAAACAGAACGGTTCGCTCTCTCATTGAGGCGTTTTTCCTCACCCCGTCATCTCCCTTGGGCAATCAAGTTCAACGCCA
Organism: Candidatus Zixiibacteriota bacterium; assembly: GCA_030628225.1. GTDB lineage: Bacteria > SM23-81 > SM23-81 > SM23-81 > SM23-81 > DAOVRJ01. The sequence continues at coordinate 1,044 of DAOVRJ010000016.1, forward strand.
ACTCGGCGGTCCGGCGGGAGGCACCAGTTTCTCCTAATTGGCGGCGAATCTTGGCCATTTTACCCGCCATTTTACGACGCCGCTGGTCGTTGCTCAAGAGATGGTACGCCTCTCGTGCAACCCTTTTCGCAGTAACCTGGTATTGCACCAACTCGGGAACAATCTTCTCTCCAGCCACCAAATTGACCAGCCCAATACAGCTCACTCTTACCAGCAGAAGAGCTATAAGCCAAGAGATAAATGAGATTCGATAGAGTATGATCATGGAAGTGCCCAGGATGGCTGACTCCAGAGTAGCCGTACCAGAGGCCACCAATAAAAGCTGCGCATGGCTCATCAGATCATAGGTCTGATCTGAGATAAGCACAACATTTTCCCCATGCTCACGCATCAAATCCTGATAGAAGGATCGCTCCACCGTCGAGACGGTTCCCAGGGCCAGCTGCAGATCTGGCATCCTCCGGCGCAGAAGCCTGCCCGCCTGTAACATCACGGGCAGCAAACGATCTATCTCCTGAATCCTGCTTCCTGGTAATAAACCAATCACTGGCTTCTCTGAATCAAGACCCCACTTCTGACAGAAACGACTCCTGGACAGTTTGGGCCGAACAACCTCTAAAAGCGGATGGCCCACAAAATTAGCTTGTAGCCCCGTCCTTCTTCTGTAGAAGTCCACCTCAAAGGGAAGTATTACGGCTAAGCGATCCACTCGCCGGGCGATCGCATGAGCTCTCCGTGAGTTCCAGGCCCAGACCTGAGGACTGATATAGTAAAGAACAGCGATGTTTCTCCTCTTGGCTATCTTGGCCAGTCTGAGATTGAAACCGGGATAGTCGATGAGAATGAGCAAATCTGGTTTTTCCTGGAGAAAGAGACGATTGAGCCGTTTGAAAACTCTTCTGATGAAAGGAAGGTGCCTCAGAACCTCGCTGAATCCCATGAAGGCAAAATCTTTTAGCGAGTATAGGAGCTGGACGCCAGCTGCCTCCATCCTGGGCCCGCCTATGCCTTTCAGCCGGCAGTCAGGCTTCAACCGTTTGAGTTCGATGGCCAAGCGGGATCCGTGCAGATCGCCAGATGCCTCGCCGGCAACTATTAAAATTAAGGGACCACTCATGAATGGCCATGCTCCTTGACCAAACGAGCATGTTCCTGAATTTTCTCCATTATTCTCAGGGCCAGTGCTAAGGCATCACGCCCATCTTGACCGCTAACTATCGGTTGATCCCCTTTGCGGATGCTGTTCATAAAAGCGTTCAGCTCTGAGTCGAGCGCGTCCTTCAACTCCAGCCGGGGACGTTCACAGACTGCAGATCGCCCCTTTGAGAACAGCGCTTTCTGAGCGAATGAGCCCAGGGGCTGCTCTTCTCTACCCTCTTCCTGTGCCTGGTTCCTAAGGCGGTAGATTTCCACTGTACGGTCTAGAAAATCCGCTGAGATGTAGGTGTCGCGCTGGAAAAGTCTCATTTTACGCATGGCCTTAGCCGATATACGGCTGGCGGTTAAATTGGCAACGGTGCCGTTGGAGAAAGTAACTCTAGCATTAGCGATGTCCTCTCTCTCCGAAAGAACTTGCACGCCCGCAGCCTCTACACCACTGATCTTGCCGGGGACCAATGTCAGGGCCAGGTCGATATCATGGATCATCAAATCCAATATAACGGCCACATCTGCTCCCCGCGAGGTAAATGGAGCCAACCGATGGGACTCTATAAACATGGGCTTCAGGCCCATCTTGGCCAGGGTCTGGAAAACGGGGTTGAACCTCTCAATATGTCCAACCTGTAACATCACCCCTTCATGCTGAGCGCTGGCGATCAGATCATCGGCTTCCTGCAGAGATGTGGCGATGGGCTTTTCCACCAGCACATGCACCCCTCTCTGCAAGCATCTTTTGACAATTCGGTGGTGATCTGAGGTTGGAACGGCCACGCTAACTGCGTCGACATTTTTCAAAAGCTCATTAAGATCGGCTATGGCCGGAACACCCAATTCCCTGGCTCTATCCTTGCTCCTAGCACGATCTGAGTCTAATAAACCCACAAGTTGCACATTGGCTAAATTTGCATAGGTTTTAGCGTGATATCGGCCCAGATGTCCTACCCCAATTACTGCCACCTTTAACGGATCCACGGCACATCCTCTCTTTGGGTAAAACCCGAATGCAGGCACAATTTACCAAAAAGTGCAGCCAGTGTCAACCCCTTTTCGGCAAAAAAACCGGCCCGAAGACTGTCTACATTCGGACCGGTTAATAACACTCCCCGCTTTTTCCGCATCAGCGCACGATACCTCGCTGACTGCTGGCAATAAAATTGAGCAGTTTCAAGATTTCCGGTGTCTGCTTAAGCTCATCGGCAATTCGTCCCATTGCCTGGGAAACGTTCAATTTGCTGCGAAATATCAGCACATAGGCCTTTTTCAGAACGGCCATTGTTTCCGGGGAAAAGCCTCGCCTCTTCAGACCAACGGTGTTCAATCCAACCACCCGAAGGGGATAACCGGCAGCTTTTACATAGGGACAGACGTCCTTGCTCACCCGGTATCCTCCGCCAATTATAGCATGGCAGCCGATTTTTACGAACTGGTGGATGGGAACAATTCCCCCGACCACGGCATATTCACCAATTTCCACGTGTCCAGCCATGTTCACGGAATTGGCTAAAATAACTTTATCCCCGATCTCACAGTCATGAGCGACGTGCACGTATGCCATAAGCATGACATCGCTGCCAACAACCGTTTTACCCTTTTGAGAGGTCCCCAGATTGACGGTGACATATTCCCGGATGATTGTCCGGTCTCCTATTTCCAGAAAGGTATTCTCTCCTTTGTATTTGAGATCCTGAGGATCCGTACCCAACACTGCCCCGGTGTGGATACGACATCTCGAGCCGATACGGATGTTTCTATGCAACACCACGCCGTTATCGATCCAGGTGTTGTTGCCGATGACCACATTCTCCCCAACGATGGAATTGGGACCTATGTGCACGTTCTTACCCAGGTCTGACCTGGAGCTGACTATAGCCGTCGGGTGTATTTTCACGATACCTCGCTTAAAATTTATTTTCACATATTCAACGCTTGACCACCGCAGCCATCAGCTCCCCCTCAGCCACCAATTGACCATCCACAAAAGCTTTCCCCACCATCTTGAATCGGCTCAGGCGAGATTGAACCAGCTCCAGCTCAAAGCGTATCTGGTCGCCGGGAATAACTGGCTTGCGGAAACGCACCTTATCGATGCCCATAAAATAGACAAGGCTGTTCTCGGGATCTTTCACCGTATTGAGCAGGAGAACGCCGCCGGCCTGGGCCATGGCCTCGATGATCAATACCCCCGGCATGATGGGATGATCGGGAAAATGACCTTGAAAGAAGGGTTCGTTTATGGTCACGTTCTTGATGGCCACCACTCGTTTGGTGCTTTCCAAATCTATGATCCTGTCGATAAGCAAGAATGGGTAGCGATGGGGCAGGATTTTCGTGATTGCCTTGATGTCCAGCTGATACTGGCCAGTCTTTTTATCTTGATATTTAGAGATGAGACGCTTTTTCTCGTATACTTTCCGGATCTCTTTCACCAGAGCCACGTTGGCCGCATGACCTGATCGGGCGGCCAGGACGTGAGCCTTGAGATTAACGCCCAGAAGGAAAAGATCTCCGATCAAATCAAGGGCCTTGTGCCGGCAGGGCTCATTGGGAAAACGGAGCTGGGCGTTGTTCAGAAAACCATTTTCCCCCATGAACGCCTTCTCTTTGAGGCCGAACAGGTTCTGCAGGTAGGAGAGCTCCTTTTCATCAACTTGGTGATCGCCCACCACCAGCGCCGTGTCCAGAGTACCTCCCTTTATTAGCCCTTGCTCCTTCAAAGCTTCCACCTCATGAAGAAAACAGAATGTCCTGGCCGGAGCGAACTCCTTGACGAACTCTTCTTTCAGGGAGTACATGGCCGTGTATTGAGTGCCCAAGGCTGGATGCTTATAATCGACCATGAAGGTGATCCGAAAATCATCTGAAGGCAAGGCTACCAGCTCGACGCCCTTCTCCTTTTTCTTGGAGTACCAGATGGGCGTATCAATCTCCAGGTAATTTTTATGAACATCCTGCTCGACAATCCCTACCTTAAGCAGAACATCCACAAAAGGCTTTGCGCTGCCATCGCCCAGAGGAGGCTCGTTAGCATCCAGCTCAACCATAAGGTTGTCGATCTGTAGCCCTCCCAAGGCAGCCAGCACGTGTTCCACTGTGTGGATCTTCACCGTGCCCATACCCAGGCTTGTGCCCCTCTCCAGACCGATGACATGATCGATGAGCGCGGGAATGGTCGGGCGCCCCGGCAGATCGGTGCGCACGAACTTCACGCCTGAGTCTGCAGATGCTGGCCGAAAAGTAATGGTCGTCTTGTTTCCCGTGTGCAGGCCAATTCCCGAATAGGAAACCGGCTTCTTAATGGTTTTCTGAAGAGCGGTCATTGTCCCCTTCCTTTTCAGGGGCTTTGAGTTTCTTCTCCAGATCGCGCACTTTTTTAAACATATCTGGGAGGCGACTCAGACAGGCCTCAATGCGCTTTGTTTTGGTGATGGCTCTCGCTGGATATCCGAAGAGAACTGAATGCGGCGCCACCGACTTGCTCACACCAGATTTCGCGCCAATTACGCTTCCGTCTCCTATCTTTATGTGTCCGGCCACGCCCACCTGGCCTGCCAATATGACACCGGACCCGATCTCCGTGCTTCCTGAGATACCCACCTGGGCCACCACCAGAGAGTTTGGTCCTATGATCACATTGTGAGCAATCTGCACTAAATTATCGATCTTAGTTCCCTTGCCTATTCGCGTCGCCCCTAAAGTTCCCCGGTCGATGGTCACATTGGCTCCTATCTCCACGTCGTTCTCCACGATCACGGTGCCCCTCTGGGGGATCTTAAGGTGCTGGTCACCTTCCTTTGCGTATCCGAAGCCATCGCTGCCTATTACGGTTCCGCTGTGCACGATGACTTGATTTCCAATAAAAGTTTCCTCCCCGATGGTAACGTTGGCGTTGACAACCGATCCATTACCTATGCGTGATCCTCTTCCAATAAATACTCCGGGAAATATGATCACCTCGTCGCCAAGAACCACCTGGTCTTCAATGCAAACGCAGGCGCCGATGCTCACCCCTTGGCCCAGATTTACCTTCTGTCCTATAACCGCCGATGGGTGCACTCCCCCTGGCACCTGGGGATGGTAAGAATAAAAAAGCCGCATGACCTTAGCAAAGGCCAGACGGGGATCTTCTAAACGGATAAGAGTTTTTCCTGGAAATTTCTCATCTTCTGTTACGATTACCGCTGAGGCTGTTGTGGTTTTTAGCAAGGGCTTATATTTGGGAGAGGCCAGAAAAGTGATTTCCCCTTGCTTGGCCTCGGTGATGCCGGCAACTCCACTTATCTCAACACTTCCATCTCCCACCAGTTGACCATCTAGAAGACGAGCTATTTCCTCTGCAGTTTTAACCATGAACCCCTCAGTTAGAAAACCGGCTTATTCAACCTCTTTGTTAAGCTCCTCGATGACAGCCTCGGTAAGGTCATACTTCGGATCGCCATAGGCAATGGCACCGCCCACAGCGTCAAAGACGTAGACGTAACCTTCCTCCTGGGCAATTTTGGAGATGATGCTATTGATCTTGTCCAACATGGGTTGAGTTAACTCGGCATTTCTTCGCTCGGCAGTACCATCGGGACCGAAAATGGTGTTGACATACTCCAGATAAGCTGCCTCTTTCGCTTTGTACTCCTCCTGTTTCTCCTGTTGTTTAATATCACTAAGAGCGTGGAAGGGGAGCCGTGGCGGAACAACATTGATCTCACCTTTGATAAAAGCGGCCAGACTATCCACCTCGTTTTTAAAAGCTTGAGTCTTCTTTTGCCACTCCTCAACCTCTTTGTTGAATTTCTGCTGAACATCGGCAAAAGACTTGTATTTTGTGAAAATCTCGGCGGAGTTTACGAAGCCGATCTTCATATCCTGTCCCATGGTTGTTGAGCAAAAAAACATCGAGAAAAACAGTCCCACGACCAAGATAATGGTGAACTTCATCCTTGCATCCATGTCCCTTCCCCCCCAGAAAGATGGTTTTGCCTAAAACACCGATATTCCTCAACGCCTTGGCTAAAACACATGTTCTCACTGTTCGAAAACCAGTAGTAACCTCATCAACGGTAGGTTTATCTAACGGCCCTAATTAAAAAGATGTTCCCATCTGAAAATGTGGATGCCACTCTCCACCCAGGACATTATCGAAACCGTAGGCTATGTCGAAACCGATCACTCCCAGCATGGGAGCCACGATCCTGACTCCCACTCCTGCAGACCGTTTTAGATCGGTGATATCCGTTTCTGCCAAGTTCTTCCATGCGTTTCCCGCATCTGCGAACAAAAGTGCGTAAATCTGTTGCTGGACAACGGGGAATTGATACTCTAAGGTGAAGATGAGCATAGTTTCACCGCCAATTTTTGTGCCACCCTCCACCGGTCCAACGGAACGCTCGTTATATCCGCGTATCATACCATCGTAGCTGGTTCCTCCGGGCATAAAGCGTTCGCTGAAGGGCACTCTTTGAGAACTTGTATATGTTCCCACGGCGCCCACACGCGTTTTAAGCATCATCGTAAGCTTCCAGAAATTTTCAAAGTACCAGGCTGAGTCATAAATGTACTTTTGATAGTTCACATCGCCACCCAAAACTCCACCGGCAAATTCCAAACTAAGAGAGTTAAAGGAGCCCATTGTGGCAAATTGCGGTAGATCCCTGCTGTCTCTGATAAGCGTCAAGGTGGTGCTGCTGGTACGTTGCGGCCATTTTAACAGGCGAAGATCATATGCCTCCGGAGGGTTATACGTACTCGAAAAGTCTGTATACTCAACATTTTCTAGGCGATATTTCCAGTAAATTCTGAAATAATCATCCGGCCATTTCAGCCTGCGCCCGATCCTCAAATCTCCACCTTTGCGGAGCTCAGTGTAGTAATTGGTCCATCGTCTGCTGGATTGATAAATATCGAAGCCAGCACTTGTGGGCGTATCAAAAAACCAGGGTTCAGTAAAACCAAGGCGAATGTTCTGCCGTACTTTTCCGAAATCCCAGCTGAAGTCCAATCTCTGTCCGTTTCCAAAGAGGTTAGGGATACCCAGACCAATAGTGCCCACCAACTTGTCCCGTTCGCTATAGCCAATACCCATCTGTGCTTCACCAGTGGGTTTTTCCTCCACTCTAAAGATGAGGTCTATGTCCCCATCAGGCAAGGTATGATAGTCGGGTACGACGTTGCCGAAAAAGTTGAGGTAGTAAACCTCCCGGTGACTTCTTAAAAAGGTTGACCTTTTAAAAATCTGGCCAGGTTTGATCACCAGCTCTCTACGGATAACCTTCTCCTTAGTCTTTGTATTACCGACTATGAAGATTTTATGTACCCGGGCAGGTTCACCCTCTATAATCTCAAAGTCGATGTTCACCATAGAACCCATGGGAACCTTGCGATCCAGAATCTGAGTGTACAGATAACCCTGCTCTTGGTAAACAGTGTACATGTTAGCCAGGGTTTCATCATACTTCTGTTGGCTGTACTTATCGCCCTCTTGAAATGCAAAACCTTCCCTTAGTTCGTCTTCGGAAAACATCTTGTTTCCCTTAAGCGTTATCTCCCCCACCCGGTAGCGTTCGCCCTCAGCAATCGTCAGCCGGATGAACAGGTTCTTTTTCGAAGGTCCATACCATAGAGAGTCCGAGACGATGACAGCGTCGATATACCCCTCGTTATTGTAGAAATCGAGGATTTTTCTTTTATCTTCCTTGTATTTTTCCCTCTCGAACTTACCGCTTCTCCACCATCGATTCTCATTAGTGTCCATGACCTTTTTGATCTTCCCATCTCTGAAGGACACGTTGCCCTCTATCTCTATTTTCTTAACCTGAACCTTGCACCCCTCCTGGATCGTGTAGGTGAGAATCGCACGGCCTTTCTGCTGCCCATCGGTCACCTGGGTCTCTACGGTTGTCAACAGATATCCCTTGGACTCATACAGATCTTTGATCTTTTTGCTTGTCTGTTTGATAGCAGCCGGGCTGACGATTTGGCCCTCCTCCAGCCCGATGATCTCGTCTATTTCCTCCTGTTTCAGCTTATCCTGGCCGATAACTACCAGTTTTTCAAGCGCGGGGAACTCCTCCACCAGCAATACTAATTGCCAGCCAGCCTCCGTTTGATTGGTCTCCACCTGCACATCTGAGAACAATCCCAGAGAATAGAGTCTTCTGATGACCTGCTGGATCGTCTCATGGTCGATCTCATCTCCCATGTGTACTCCAGCGGTGTTCACGATGAGCGCAGAATCGGCATAGGTGTTCCCTTTCACGAGCATATCTGTGACTCGACTCTCCTGGGCCAGAAGAGGTCTGGCCAGAAAGATAATTCCCAGTGCAAATAAACACCCTTTTGCGGCCAGGAAACAGCATCTTTTGCTTTTTACAGACATGGAATCCCCTGCCGATATCTTTCCAGAATCAAACACATCACGCTTTTTGAGGGCCGACCAACTTTTTGATGAGTAACTCGGTATAGGCTTGACGGTGCCCTGTTTTACGCCGATAATTCTTTCTCTTTTTCATCTTAAAAACTATGATTTTGTCAGCTTTTCCATGGCAGAGAACCTCTGCGATAACTTTGGCCCCCTTTACTTCGGGAGAACCGATGAGAGTTTTCTGCCCATCTTGAAGAAGCAGTACCTTCTCCAGATCAATTTTCTTGCCCTCATCCATCTCCAGTTTCGGGACCCGGATAATATGGTTGGGGATAACTTTGAACTGCATTCCCCCAGTTTCAACGATGGCAAACATGGGATAACTCCTCTGGTCGTTTTGGTGTACGAGATATTTCTCTCAAGTCGAAGATGAATATAACATCTCCTTAGGTATTGTCAAGCCTTAAATTGGTCGGTGATATCTCTTTGGGAAGTTAAAGAGAAAACCATATATTTGTCCATATTCAGGGTGCAATCGCCTTCCACCTGAATTTTAAAACGATACTGGCGTCGCAGCTTAGCCAATTGTTCCTCCCTGTTTTCAAGCAAGAACTCTCTTACTTTGGGGGGCACAACAAAAAGCAGCTTCTTCTCGGTTGAGTCGACTTTAGCCCTCTTCAGCCAACGTTCTATTTTGGTAATCACGGTCATGATGGAGTTAACACGACCAGTTCCGCTGCATGTGGGGCATTCATCTCTGAAAGTATGAAGAAGACTGGGTCGTACACGCTGCCGGGTCATCTCCACCAACCCGAAATCGCTCATCTCCAGCACCGAGGTTTTGGAGCGATCTCGCTTGAGAGCCTTTTTCAGCTCGGAGAAAACCCGCCGTCTGTTTTTAGATTCCTCCATATCGATAAAATCAATGACGATGATGCCGCCAATGTCCCGCAGACGCAATTGACGGGCAATCTCGTTTGCCGCCAGCATATTGGTTTTCAGTACGGTCTCGGCTTGATCTCCTTTGCCTACATAACGACCCGTATTGACGTCTATGGTCACCAGGGCCTCGGTGTGATCAATAACGATATATCCCCCCTTCTTCATCCAGACCTTGCCATAAATGGTCTTGTCAATCTCAGGTTCGATATTATAGGAGTCAAAAATGGGGCTGCTATCGGTGTAGAGCTCCACATGGGAACACAAATCAGGAGAAACTGTTTTTAGATAGGAGATGATTTCTTCGTATTCTTTTTTGGAGTCCAACACCAGGTGTTCTATGTCCTCAGTGAACAGATCGCGGATCAGACTGGATGTAATTCCCATTTCTCTGTGAACCAGTGCAGGAGCTTTCGTCTTCTTTGCACGATTTTTAATAAGATTCCAGGTTTTCAGCAGATTCTGAATATCTTTATGAAACTCTTTTTCAGTCTTTTTTTTGCCAATGGTTCTCACAATAAGACCAAACCCATTGGGTTTCAGATCAGCCGCTAGCTTCTTCAGCCGCTTCCTCTCCGACCAGGTCTCTATTTTTCGAGATATACCCACGCGCTCCTCATTGGGGATCAGAACCAGAAACCTTCCCGGAAGCGAGATCTGAGACGTCACCCGTGGTCCTTTGGTTCCGATAGACTCCTTGACGATCTGAATCAATACCTCCTGGCCTTTTTGCAGGAGATTTTGTATAGGAACACCCCGTCCTCGAGACTTTTTCGAAAACTCCTCCTCATCGGGCATATCCAACATACTGCTGAACTCAACAGAAGAATTGGTCACGTCTGAGACATGGAGAAAAGCCCTTTTGGGAAGACCTATATCCACAAAAGCCGCCTGCATACCTGGTAGAACAGAAGTGATCAACCCCTTAAAAATGTTCCCTACCATGCGCTCCTTCTCCGGCCGTTCCACCCACAGCTCTACCAAACGGTCCTCTTCCAATATAGCGATTCGCGTCTCGTTTCTTGCCACGTTGATAACGATCTCTTTACGCATTAATTCTTCTCTCTCTGGAATAACTACGGAATTTGAGCTCAAATATCGTCCATAGGGGAGATTACCTGTCCATCTCTTTCTATAAGCAAGCTCATCCTGTGGATGGGAACTGTCTTAATCTGTTCGTCGGAGAGGTCCAGAACGGCAGCCAGAACTTCTTGTGGTCGCACATGCCCAGCTTCTCCAATCCGCAAGCGCATGTTCAGAAATTCCCTTCCTTTTGGGCCACCTAGTCGAAGATCAAGAATATTTTTGCGGATGTCCACCTTCTTTGTTTCTTTCGGAGTCACTCTCTTCACTATCAAGTGATCTGCTGTCAGCAAATCACTTAAAACCCCTGGAAAATTTTCAGAAATATTAAATCCACTAAGCTTAGCTCGATACTCGGCTATATTGATAGCTGCTGTCAGGGCCTGTGTTTTTCTGAAAAGCACGTTAGTGGCCTTAATCTCAATGCCCGGAGGTAAATGGGAACGCAACCTGGAAGCCAGATCTCCCACATGCGGATTGGTAAATTGAATGTCCAGATACTCTGCTCTGCTGGTCATCCCCAGTGGAAGAGGTGGGCCGAAAGCGATCTTAGGATGCGGGTGAAAACCCTCTGTATAGGCGATGGGCAAATCAGCTCGTCGTATTGTTCTCTCGAACAGTCGAATAAGATCCAGATGAGAGAGATACTGAAGAGGGGCTTTCTTTACATAATGGATGCGCATCCTGGACCCAGCTATCTGAAGCCGATTCTGCGCTCGTTTTTTTCTATTTCGGCCATAGGCCGGCCTATCTTTAACCTGTAAAACATGACATTGTTCGGGAGCAGATTTATCTTTCCGTCCCTCTGGGTGCACACCACATGCATGACAGCGGCCGGTACGGCAGTCCCCGGTCAACTGACCGAGCAGAGCCTTTCGCCTTTCCCTTTCCAGATATTGCCGTTGTACACCATAGCTAATATGCTCCCACGGCAGGGGACCATCCAGCGGCCATTGATCCACATAGCGCCGCGGATCGATGCCCGCTTGGGAAAAAGCAGCAACCCAGCGAGAGAACTTGAATCGCTCAGTCCAGCCGTCGAATGTACATCCAGTCTGCCAAGCCAGAAACAGCACCTTGCTCAGTTGACGATCACCCCGGGTAAAAACGCCCTCCAGAAATGACACATGCGGATCCCTCCACTTTACCCGCATTCCCCTGAGGGGCAGGTGGGATTTTAAATAACGTGATTTCTTTGCAAACTCCTCGATGGAATCTTGCCTCTCCCACTGAAAGGGCGTATGGGGTTTTGGCGTAAACGGCGATATGCTCAAGTTGAGATCTTTCCTGCCTTTTTTCCTGCTGAGATGGTAAACCTCATGTCCCAGTTCCACAATACCTTCCAGGTCTGCCCAGGTTTCCGTTGGCAGACCGATCATAAAGTACAGCTTGACCGATTTCCATCCATATTTAAAAGCAATGCGCATCGTCTCCAGAATGTCCTCTTTCCGAAAGCTCTTGTTGATGACCCTGCGCAGTCGTTGGGTCCCCGCCTCCGGGGCAAATGTGAGACCGGTTCTGTGCACATCCATGATGGATCTTGCCAGCTCCTCGGAAAAAGTATCCGGACGCATTGAGGGCAAGGAAAGAGCCACTTTTTTGTCGGTCATCAGCAAGTTTATCTCAGAAATCAGAGGCAGCAAACAGCTATAGTCAGAGCTGGAAAGAGACACCAGGGAGATCTCACTCCAACCACTGTTGGCGATACCGGAAATTATCTCATGTAACACATCCTCCGGCGATTTCTCTCTGGTTGGACGGTAGACCATACCTGCATGACAGTATCGGCATCCTCTGGTGCAACCCCGCATGATCTCAATGCTAAGCCGATCATGAGCAATTTCAGTCAACGGAACCAGAGGATGAGAGGGGTAATTCCTGAGATCCAGCCGTTGGATAACTCTGGACCTTATAGTATGAGGAGCCGATTTGTGAAGCGCAATTAGGGCCTGAAATCGACCTTCCCGATCATATTCAGCACGATAGAGCGATGGAATATAAATCCCTTCAAGCCCCGCCAGCCGTATCAACGTTTCGGGACGGTCCCAGCCCTCCTTTTTCCCCCGAATGAGCAGATCAGCGAGCTCCTCCACAATCTCCTCCCCGTCTCCGATGACAAAAGCATCCACGAACTCGGCCAGGGGCTCGGGATTAGAAGCGCATGTCCCACCCGCAATGATCAGCGGATGGGTCTGATCTCTTTCCTCACTGCGCAGGGGAATCTGCGCCAAATCTATCATGTTGAGCAGATTGGTGAAATTAAGCTCATACTGAAGAGTAAATCCCAAAACATCAAACTCGCCCAGTGGGGTGTGCGATTCTATCGAAAAGAGGGGGATTCCCCTCTTTCGCATCTGACTCTCCATATCCAACCATGGCGCGTAAGCCCGCTCGGCGAGAATGTTTTCTCTTCTGTTCAGGATGTGATAAAGAATTTTTAGACCTATGTGCGACATACCGATAGTATAGCTGTCGGGATAGGCCAGCACAACCCGGAGATCCACTTCAGAATGTTTTTTAGAGATACCGTTCAACTCGTTGCCCAGATATTGGTTGGGCTTAACAACCAGGGGCAAAACATAGCGGATCTTCTGCTCCATTTCCAGCTTACTGTGTGCTATCCGTAAATCTCCTTCTCGTTACATTTGCAGACATTGACCATCTTGTGGTTGAATTTGAAGGCGTTTTTAGATGATACCTCGGCGGCGACCCATCTAACACTCCGTATGGCCGCTCCGCATACAGGGCAGGTTCTTTGATGCTTTGATTGAGCGTGAGCGGACTTCTCGGCGAAACTTTGACGTTTGGCCATATTTTCCTCCAATGTAAAACTTAAGTTAACGTAGCAGATAAAGCTTTTAAGATAAATTAGTCAACAGGGAGTGTCTTGTCAATAGAAAATCATTCTTCTGGTCGCTTCCCTCAGAAGAAAGCCTCGTATATTTGTATCACCTCAGCGCCCTGGTAATAGTGCAAGAGAATCTCTCTGTGATCAAAACCCTCTAGGGCCATTCCCGCTGCTCCTACCTGGCACATGCCCACTCCATGGCCCCAACCAGCACCATGGAATATAAAGGAATCAGGTAACCCATCGGATCCTATCTCCTTATCAACCACAAAACAAGCGCTGGGGAGGTGATTTGGAGAGAGAGCTCGCCGTATTTTAAGTTCTCCCTGCACCGTTGTCTCACCGGCATCTCCGTCAATACGAATTTGCATAAGCCTTCCTGATCGGCCCCTGCGCAGCGCAATGATATCCAGCAAATTCCCAATCTGCTGGCCCGTTTTCTGAGCCACAATCTTCTCCAGTTCCTTGCCGGAATATTTCACATCCCACCGGAAATACTTCTGTGCATAAAGCACGGAGACAGAGGCGTCTTCACATAAATGGTTGCAGAATACCGGGGGTTCATCGAGCACCCATGCTCGTACCTCCTCCTCGGATTCTAAGGATACTGGAAGACCGGTTGCCTCTTCGCTGGACGCGTCGGGGATGCCTGTCAGATAGGCAACGGGCGGACCACTCCATACATTAGATGAGCTCTCCGTATGTCCCCCGCAGATCGCGCTGTACACGGCATCACAAATCTCTCCCCCGTAGAGTAGCACCTGACCTCGGGTTTCATCCACGGCCTGGCTGGTAGTGGGATGTTCCTTTCCGGTACCACCATAAGCCTGACAATGCACACCTGCGCAAAGGTCGAAAGGATCCAGACGGTGTTTAAAGCCCAACTTGGCAATTGCATGGCTACGAGCCGTTATGGCCTGAGCCCGAAGGGCCTGCATAGGGAAACCTGGACTCATCTCCGAGGGAAGCACACCTTTGAGATAGTTTTCCAGGCCTATTTCGTTGATGGCCAAGATGTTTGCATCCTTTCCGATTCGAAATTCAATCTTTCCCCGATAGGATCGATCCTCCTGACGTGCCCAGGAGAAACCCTGGCCTACGGGCACTCCGTAAAAGGTGAATTGCCCTTCACGGTGGTCAGCTGGCACCAACGAGAATGGTTCACCTGATGAGAGAACAACACGACCAAAGGGACTTACCAGATCCAGCACACCCAGGGGTGGGGATAAGATTTCCGGAATAACCAGACGTATGGTCCCGGAAGTCATCTTTTCCCTCTTCGAATAAGCTTCCTCTTCGGTGGCATAGGGTCCGACGGCTACCCAGTATTTGCGATTGTCGTTGATCAGGCGAGTCCCCAGCCACAGCTCTCTGCCCACCTCCAAGATCTTTGGTTGGAAACCCGAATTTCTCAGATCATCTTCGCGTTGCATGGCCCTGGTCATCTCCTTTTCCTCATAGAGGACGATGCGGTAAACCTCAGTGCTGGGTTGACCGAATTTGACCCTCACCTTCCAATCAAACCCTCCGGAGCCCGAACTGAAAATGATTTTGCTCGAATCGTCCACCACCTTAAATCCACCGGGGCAACTGAAGGAGATTTTATCCGTGTTCTGGACGATGCCCAAGCGAATGGTTGGCCCATCCATCGGCTGCGGAGGAGGAACCACCTGGACCTTTGGCGCGCAGCCGAGTATAACCAACAACAACTCGCCTATCACCATACAGATAAGGGCTAGCTTACTCCGGGACACGTGATATTTCATGGGCAGCACCTCTCAACTTAAAAGAAAGCCGGTACTCCGGGAAATAGCAAATCTCGCTGAATATGAAAATGCCGATAAAAATTCTCAGAACTAAAACAGCTCATCTATGCATTAACCTGAAGTTCATTTGTCTTCCGATAAATTGGCCGCGGTACTTCTCAGCCTGTGGCCGGCGATTGCCGAAAGGCTATCTTATCCCCCTGATCTACATCGAAGTCGGTTCGCTGAAAATGACACCTAACTGTCTTTCCATTTGCCAATACACGCCAAGTACCTTTGTGAGGCATAACACGTATTTCCTCCACTTGGCCATCCCTCAAAGACCGAATAATGCTAAGTAACTTTCTCCCGGGCAGGCGGATCCGCAGATGGAGACGAAATGGTTGCGGAAGGTCTTTCGGCAAAAAAACATATGTTTGCTCGTCTCCAGAAAATAAAAATTTGGTTTTTACCAAAGCTTTTGATAAAGCGAACTGAAAATTCACATCTCCCCACTGAGCGGGCACTGCTGGTTCGATGATCACCTCTTTTTTCAGAGCGTCGGGCCGGATTCCAAGATAATCCTGAAAAACGACCCGGATATACTCCGCCAGGCTCCAAGCCTGGGTAAAGGTTCCCGCCTCGTTATCATTTTCTTCCGTGGGCGCGGCGTTAAAAAGTTCTCCCAGAGTGCCCACGGCACCTCTGTTTAGAATCTGATCGGTCAGCACTTGTGTAACAGCGTGCGCCGTCTCTTTTCTGCCGTGACTGATCAGTGCTGTAATCAGCGGCCCGGCGAGCCAGAGCCAGACGTCCCCATTGTGATACGCCTCGTCAAAGTGATACTGGTCATACCCCAGGTGACGAGGACGGAATTGAGAATCCTCCGGGGCCAGTGAACCCACTCCGTGTGAGTAGACCAATTTGCGCATCATCTGATCCAGGACAGCCCTCTCTTGATCCCGCGAGAGAAGGGCATGAAAGGGCACGGTCAGGGCTAAAATCTGATTGGGGCGAATCTGTGCGTCCGGAGTGTCATCGGGGTTTTGATGATCGTAAAGCCCTTGTCCGGCCGAGTCCCAGAACTTCCTCAGAAAAACCTCGTTCACTCTTCCGGCAATGTCAGTCCATTCGGCCGATAGAGATTTCTTTCTCGCCAGAAGAGCCATCCTCGCTCCGGAAAGGAGAGCTGTTTGCCACAGTACCTGAATTTCCACTGCCCTGTTATCCCTGGGCGACAGAGGCCTGTCATCTCCCCCGGCGTCCATCCACGTTTCGGCTGCTCCATGCACGACAAGGCCGCTTTCGTCTGTTCTGTGGTATATTTCCCCCTGTATGGCCCTTTTTACGGCTGGGAAAAGAGACTGCACTGTCCTGACATCGCCGGAGTAACGAGCGTACTCCTCTATTTGCCGAACAAACCACAGGGTCCCATCTGCGGTGTTATAAAGTTTCTTGCCAGGCTCAAGCAGATTTGGAATTCTCCCGAAAGTCTCAGACCCGGCCATGCGGTCCTGGTAACCAGCCAGGGCTACTAAGATCTTCTTTGCCAGAGCAAATTGTCCATTAACCAAGGCGGCTCCAGGAAGGGAAATACAGGTGTCTCTACCCCAGTAATTTGCGAACCAGGGCAGGCCAGCGTAGACCCCCGGGCCCTTTTGGTTCATGATCAGAGCATCCATGGATACTCGCGCCCAGGCCAGGGCGGAGTTTAACCTAA
>DAOVRJ010000102.1 GCA_030628225.1 Candidatus Zixiibacteriota bacterium
ACTTCATGACCGATGGCCTGGGCACCGGTTTTGCCAGCACCCTCATCTATGAGGAGAATTCCGGTTGTTCGCACGATGAGATCGACTCCCTGATGTTAGCCTATAACGGACTGGAGCAATTCGTCGTTATGCAGAGAATCAACATCGAGTACACCGGGCACATCGATCTGTGGACCAAAAGTCTGAACGACACCCTGATCATGGTGGGCGAATATGCGCCCGGCCATTCCAATTACCTACGGCTCAACGATCATGCCGATTACCTGTGCACCCTTACCAATCGCGAGGGACGTCCCTACCGGGTGGTGCGCATGCCCATGCCCTGGTCCATTTCCTCGGCGCCGCCATCATATCTCAACTCGCTCATCGTCAATAACAAGGTGCTGGTGCCCCTGTGGGACAAGGCGGAGGACGACACGGCTCTGGTCATCTATCAACAGGCCATGCCGGATCACGAGATCGTGGGCATCAACTGCTCCTCCATGGCCAGTTCCGGCGGGGCCATTCACTGCATCACCATGCAGGCGCCCAGTGCGAAATTCATCCACGTGAAGCATGATCCCCTGGAGGACACGGAAGACACGGCCAATCCATATCGAGTGCGGGCACAGATGCTCACCTCTAACAGCTTCATCGCCGACTCAACGGTTGTTCGCTACAGGGTCAACAGCACCTCCTCCTTCAGCTCTACACCGCTGTTGGCGGTCATCGACACCCCGGGCGTCTGTGCCGGCTACATTCCGGCACAATCTGCCGGCGACACCGTGAACTACTACGTCCAGGCGAAAAACACCGACGGCGCCCGGCGCACTTCGCCCTGGCACGCGACGGCGCATCTTTATTCCTTCCGTGTCGGATCGACGGCTCCGGTGCCCGTCTCTGACCTGACGGTCACTCTATCCGGGGAGGACCTGCGACTGGAGTGGTCGGCGGTGACAACCGATGGCTTCGGCGGCCCCATTGTGGTTGATCGCTATCACATCTATCGGGACACCATCGCATATTTTGAACCAGGCTCTGAGCCCTTCGACTCTACCGTGGCGCTTTTCTATATGGACGGCTCCGGAGTGGTTGGGGATACCGGCAGGAACTACTATTATGCGGTGACGGCGGTGGCCGGGGGAAAGGAGTCGGAGCTTTCCAATATGGTGGGGGAGTTTGACCGGGGGCTAATAACAGGCGAATAGAGAAGTGGATAGCGCTTCGTTTTGGCGGATGCCGATCCGTCCGAGGTATGTTTTCTCAAGCATGGAAGCTGAGGAAGCATAACGGCACCTCTGGGACCGACGCTTTTGGTATCCGTCTTTTTTCTTATGCAGGAGTGAGATGCTAAGTTGCGAAGCGGAGAGAGGGAGAAATCGTGAGGCTTATTCTTGGAAGGTGTCTCGAAACTCGTTTAGTGATGTCGAGGCTCGTCACGAAGTTATGATTGGGCTTTTATCTTTTTACGATTCCCGATCCCCGAGTCTCGGTCTTTCAGAGGGGGTAGCGGAGGACAGCGAGGGGCGCGTGCCGGCCGCGGCGGATGAGCAAGGACGGCATCGGCGGCCCTGGCGCCGATAGCGAGCCGGTGCTGCGAAGCAGCACGCTGGCCGGAGCGAGGGGGACACCTCCCCCTCCCATCCACACCACCCCAAATGAAAAATGCAAAATGCAAAGTGAAAATTGAATATTCCAAAACCCTTCCGAGTCTCAAGTCTCTAGTCTCGAGTCTCCTATCCCGGTCCCCGAGTTCCGGTTTCTCCAACAAACACGTCACTCTCTTCCTGGCAACTCCTCCAGCCCGAACTTCTTTCCATCCGCCAACAGGATCCGCTCCAACTCCCTGACCACGTCCTCCGGCAGGGGCTTCGGCTCCGATTTGGCCAGGATCTTCTCCACCTGCTGGTGAGCTCTCTGGGCCGCAGTCAGACGGCCGGATTCCTGCCATTCGCCCAGGGTGCCCCGGTCTATGGTCGGGCCGGGGAAGCAGGCCTCTTTGCGGAACCACTGCAGGGTATGTGGATCGGTGAGAAAGTGGTCCACCTGGCCGACTTTCTTTAGAATGTTCAGAGCCAGAGGCTCCTCCCGCAGGGCGATGCCATCCACGAGGCGATAGGCCATGCCGCAGATCTCGTTGTCCATGACCAGCTTCTCCAGGCTCTGGCAGCTCTCGAAATCCAGCATCCCCGGGCCGGAGACCATGTTGATACCGGCCAAAGCGGCCAGTATGGCTCCCATGCCGGTCTCCAGGCCGGCCTGAGCATCCAGGCTCTTGGCGTCGGAGAGGGCCATGTAGGCGTGGGTGGGCAGGTTCAGGTGCTTGCCCACCTGGCTGTATGCCATGTCGATCATCATCGTCTCCACGGCGCCCATCGGCGAGGTGCCTTTGCGCATATCGAAGCAGGAGGGCGAGCCACCGTAAATGATCGGGGCGCCTGATCTGGCTAACTGGTGGATGACGATACCACTGAGGTTCTCGGCTGTATGCTGGACCACGGCTCCGGCCAGTGTCACCGGGGATGTGGCCCCAGTGAGGGGCATGGAGACCAGCTCGGCGGGGATTCCCGACCGGGCGCAATCGATGAGGCTCTGGCAGGTCAGATCACTCCACTTCAGGGGCGGGGAGGGACAGCAGTCGAAGATGGCCAGGGGTTTGTCCCGCAAATGCTCTTCCCCACCGCGCACCACCGCCAGCATCTCGAGCATGACCCCAAAGCCCTCCTTGGCGAATGTGCCGGTAATCACCGGTTTGGTGCAATGTGCCAGGGCGATGTACAGCCGGTAGCGGTCGGCCATCTCCTGGGGAACATCTGCGGAGAGCAGGGCCGTGCTCTGGGCTCTGAAGTGGGGCAATTCTTCCACCAGCCGGGCCAGATTGACAAGGTCGGCGGTGACGGCGTCGCGGGGCTGGCCCTGCTGAGGATCGAAGATGCGCAGGGCGACGGAGCCCGGGTCGAAGTGGATGTTGTCGTCCCTCAGGTCGAGGGTTAGCTCTCCATTCCGGCCGTAGACCTGAATGTGGGCCGGAGCCGTCTGCAGACACCTGTCCACTAAATCTGAAGGGATGTGCACCCGGTTCTGGGCGGGATCCGCTTTCGCCCCGGCGTCGCCAAGAAGTTGCAGCGCTTCCTGGTTTTCCACGAACACGCCCACCTCTTTGAGGATATCCATGGCCTCGTCCACGATGCGCTCCAGGGCAGAGGGCTCCAGAAGCTCGAGTTTCGGTCGTTTTGCGCCGGTCAAGATAGCCTCCTGTGGGATTGTCATTGAATGTCGATCAGCCCTTCCTGGGCCAGAAAGCATAAAATCATCATCTCACTTCCTGCGAAATGGACAATTCTCCAACCCGCACCGTTGACAAGGGTTCTTCGGTCTGTCTGCGGAAGCTTCCTTGTTAAAGCTCACGGCGAAGGAGACGGATTTACGGGGGATCATCATGCAGGATGGGTTCAGGCTCATCCCGATCTGGCCGGCGGGCAGCAGGCGGAAGATGACTCGCTGCTCTTCCAATGACCAGTCGCCGTATCCCGGACTGAAGCGCGGTGTGGCCACAAGGCCGTGAGCGGCGGCCCAGTGGCAGATCTTGGCGTTGATCGCGTCGGCCGTCGCCTCGGCGGCCACAGAGCCCACCGCATCCAGCACGTACCCCTCGGGCTCGTGTCCGGTGGCCATCAGCTCCTTGACCCGGGCCTCTAACTCCGCGCCGATGGTGCACAGCCCCAGGCCGGCCAGCTCTTTGCCCTGTAGTGGGCCCAGCTTTTCCAGGTCAGCGCCCTTCAGGATTCGGTAGACGCCGCGTGGTTTGATCAGCTCCCGGGAGAGCCTCTCCGCTTCCTGGATAATCCTCTCGGTGTCCTTCCGAAGCTGCGTCTTTTGCTCTCCCGCACCCAAGAGGCGAAGAATCTCGCCACGGGACACCTGTATGGGGAAGTAACGGATGAATCGAGGCTCTGTCTGTACCTTATCTCTCTTCATGCATAAAACCCTCTTCCATCAGCCGGGTGTGGATCAATTTGATGAATTCCGGGGTGGTCCCGCAACAACCTCCCACGGCATCGATCCCGGCTTTGACGATGCTGACTATATCCTCGGCGAAAGCCTCGGGTTTCTGCTGATAGGTCAGCCGGCCGTCCTTCATCTCCGGCTGCCCGCGGTTGGGCTGGATCAAAACGGGCAGCCCGGTGGCCATCCGCCACAGGGGGGCCAGGTCGACCGCTTCGCCACTGCCCATCCCACAGTTGGATCCCAACACGTCGGCTCCGGCCTCGGCCAGTTCCCGGGCGCAGTCGGCCACGGAGTTGCCCATGATGGTGAAAAAGCCCCTGGGTTTGCGCTCGAAAGTGACGGTGGCCACGATGGGCAGGTCGCTGAACGAGCGCACTGCCCGGACGGCCGCCAGGATCTCCTGCAGGTCGTACATGGTCTCCACGATGAACAGATCCACCCCCTCCCCAGCCAGCACCTCCGCCTGCTCCCGGAAGGTCTTATCCATCTCCCCCGGGGTACAGTTGCCCACTGGGGGCAGGAACTTGCCCGTGGGCCCGATGTCCCCGGCCACGTATCCCTCCGCATGACAGGCTGCTCGCGCCAAACGCACCGCTTGGGCATTGACCTCCACCAGTTGCTCCTCCAGTCCGCAGGCTATCAGCTTCATCCGGGTGCCTCCCAGGGTGTTGGTCTGGATCACATCGGCGCCGGCCTGCACATAGGCCCGGTGTATCCGGCTGATCTCCTCGCCGCGGGAGATATTCCAACTCTCCACAGATTCCCCGGCGGCCAGGCCGCGGATGATCAGGCTGGTGCCCATGGCCCCGTCGAAGAGCACCGTGCGCTGTTTGAGAAGGTCTAGGAATGGGAGTTTTGGGCGCATGAGGACCTCCTGCGGTTGGTCTCAAGGAGTATAAACAATGTCTGTCGTTCTGAGAAACGAGGTGGGGCGAAACGACACGAAGTGGCCGAAGATTCTGCTTTTGCTTTTCATTCTCCGCGCGTTCTGAAAAACAGATTCTTCGCTTCGCTCAGGATGACAAATTCTCCTTCTTCCCCCCACCACTCCTGCCCAACACCATCTCCACCACCATCAGGGCCAGCACGCCCCACAGCACCGCCTTCCACAGCTCCCGGCCGTAGCGGCTCTGCAGGATGGCCGTCTCCAGGTTGGCTCCGGGGGAGACGGAAAAAACCTGCTCTTTGCCCAGAAGCTCCCGGGCCTGGTCAGCGCCGATGGGCTCCAGGTCCGACTCACGAAGATCAACGTTCACGGCAAAGGCTTTCCGGAGCTCATCTCCCAGGGAGAACTGGTAGATCCCCGGCTCGTTCGTGGCCCCGAAGGTGGCCGCCGAGTAGCCCCGCTGGCCCGAGGGCCTGAGCATGACCCGCTGGCCACCGGGAGTGATACAGGTGATCTCCCGGTCCCCGGGGACCTCCGTTAGATCCCAGCGCAGCCTCGTCCCCACTAAAAGCTCCTCTTCAGCCGCCGGCTGGGCCGTGGCCAGATAGTGAACGCTGCGATGCACCAGGGGGATGAAGGTCCCCCGGACGGGCATGTCCGTCCAGTCAGGGTCCACGGCCGTGGCCAAGAACAGCACTCGACCACGGCCCGTTTTGCTCTCTAACAGGGCCGGAGAGCCATTGCTGAAGGATGCCAAAATCGTAACTCCTTCCCCGGGTGCCACGTCATAGGCCATGTAGAACCGCGGAGAGGGAAATTCCTCCTTCTCTGTGCGCCGGAAGATCTGAAAAACAGGGTGGTCGTAATCCACATCCTCGATCGTTAAATACGACCCCCGCTGAATGGGGCTACCCAGAGTCTGACGAATGGTGCCGGGACAGATGCGCTCCAGCAGGTGGTCATTGTAAAAGTGCTGGTTGATATCCGAGCCCAGCAGGATCAGCAATCCACCCCCCTGGCGCACGAAGCGGTCCACCTTGGACAACTGGTCCCCATCAAGCTCGGGCACATCGGCGAAGATGACCACATCCGTTCCATCCAGGTCCCGCTGCCGCAGCTCATCTGCGGAGATGGCCTCCGGTATCATCACCCCGCTGGTCTGCTCATCAGGCCGCAGGGCGGTTTTCAGAAAAAAGGCCGCCCGGGGATCGTCGCCCACGATGAGCACCCGGATCTCGTGGGGAACGTTCAGAGTGAAAAACCGCCGGTTATCAGCCACAAGCTGGTTGTCCGTTACCTCTATATAGCCGGTGTGGATCCCCGGTTCAGCCACCACCGTGGTGAATGTGAGACCCTGTATCTGGCCGGGGGGCAACTGGACGCTGCGCTGCGCCCGGCGGACCCTGTCCAGGAACAGCTCCACGATGGTCTGCTCCGTCTCGCCCGCAGACCGATTCGTGACGGTGGCCGACAACCTGAGGGGTTTGCCCGCCTCGGGAAGCTGATCGGAGTAGTCCGCGGCATCCACCGTTAGATTGCTCCACCGGGCGTCGGGGGTCACGGAGATGAGATAGAGCCGCGCTCCGGCGCCCACCCCTAGAGAGTCCCCCACCAGGGACACCCAACCGGTCCGCTGCATGTCCGTTAGCAGGTATATCTCCTTGTTCAGGTTCATCGATCCGGCCAGAAGCTCGTAGGTGGCCAGCAGGGCCTTGCGCACATCGGTGGTCTTATTGGAGAGCTGAGCCTCGCCGATGAGCCGGCGCAGCCGGGGGAAATTGTGGGTGGCCTCCGGGGTGACCAGCGTGGGTGTGTCGGAGAAGAAAACCAGCAAGGCCTCGTCCCCCTCCTTGAGCAGATCCACCAGCTCCACAGCCCTGTCCCTGGCTAACTGGAAGACCGAGCCCTGGGGGGTTTCCCGGCCCATGCTCAACGAGCTGTCTAACAAGATGGCCACTGTGGTTCTGGCATGAGCCTTGACCCCCCTGGCAAAGGAGCCTTTCAGGGCCGGGCGGGCGAAGGCCAGCACGATAAATAATATTATCAGGGTGCGCAGGATCAGCAGCAGGATCTCCCGCAGACGTACGCGGCGCATCTTCTGAGCCTGCAGCATCTTCAGGAAGGAGATGGAGCTGAAGGGAATCTTCTTCAGCCGCTGCCTGGTTAAAAGGTGGATCAGCAGGGGGATGACGGCAGCGGCCAGGCCGGCTAAAACGATGCTGTTCAAAAATGTGAGCATGGCTTTGATATCGCTAGAGATTAAGTTGAAAGTTTAGAGAGTTTGGAGAGTTGTGCGAGTTCTGGGAGTTTGGAGAGTTTGGAACGATTAATATCACATGACTTTATCTAGCTCTTAACTCTCTCAACTCCCTAAACTCTCAGAACTCTCTGAACTCAATTACTACCCCAACCTCCCCCGCTTCCTCAAGTACGCAAACAACGCCCTGTCAAAGGGCACCGAGGTGTCCAAAGGCACGTAGTCGATGAGGCTGTCCCGGCACTCCCGCCGGTACCGGTCGGTCAAAGCGGTCATCTGGCGGACATACTCTCCGCGGATGTGCCAGGGCTGGGTGGAGATCTCCTCGCCCGTCTCCAGGTCACGGAAAATGGCCTCCCGCTGGTAGGCGAAGCTCTTCTCGAAGGGATCCAGGGTGTGGAAGACCAGCACCTCGTGCTTGTTGTGTCGGAAATGCTTCAAGCCGTGGATGATCTTATCCGGCTCATCCAGCAGATCGGAGATGATCACGATCAGCCCCCGGCGGCGGATGCGCTCGGCAAGCTGGTGAAAGGTGGCGCTAACATCCGTGGTTTCCGCGGGCTCCACCCGGTCCAGCTCTTTGAGAACTTCGTGCAGGTGCGTTCGCGCGGATCGTGGGGGCACGTACTTGCGGATGCCCTTGGCGAAGAGCACCAGGCCAACGGCGTCCTTCTGCTTTAGCATCAGGTAGGTCAGGGCCGCAGCTAAATAGCAGCCGTACTCCAGCTTGGCCATGCCGTCGGAGCGGTAGGCCATGGACCCGCTGGCGTCCAGCAGGATGTGCGCCTTGAGATTGGTCTCCTCCTCGAACTCCTTAATGTAGAAGCGGTCCGTCTTGCCGAAGACCTTCCAGTCGATGTTCCGGATGGGATCCCCAGGCATGTACTGGCGGTGTTCGGCGAACTCCACGCTGAAGCCGTGGTACGGGCTACGGTGCAGCCCGGTGATGAACCCCTCCACCACCAGGCGGGCCTTCATCTCCATGCTGGAAAGGCGGGAGATGAGCTCTGGATTCAGAAATCGGCGGTAATCTTCCATGGGTTTGCCGGGTGAGATGTTGAGGTGTTAGAGACCGATCCTTGATCCTGGATCCTGGTTTATTGTTGTCAAGTATTTTTTCTACGTTATTAGTTCAACATTGGAAGTAATCAGCCTTGTATGTAGCACCTGGCCCGACCCTGGCTATTTTAGAGAGTCTCCGTAGAGCTCTGACCTTGCTTCATCGGGGCTCAGGTGCAGGCAGGCAGTTATGAATGCTTGAT
>DAOVRJ010000112.1 GCA_030628225.1 Candidatus Zixiibacteriota bacterium
CCTGGTTGGGTTGGGATGGGAGGTGGAAAGGGGTCGCCTTTTTTTAATGAAATGCAGAATGCAAAATGTAAAATTAAAAGTGAAAAATTGACAAACGAATCCTCTGGGCTAAGTTCATTTTGAAATTTGCACTTTGCATTTTTCAATTTGCATTCGGGGCAGTGGAGATGGGAGGGGGAAGTTCCCCCCTCGCTGTCTTTCGCTACCCCCTCTGAGAGACCGAAACTCGGGAACCGGGGATCGGTAATCGTAAAATACATCATAAGTCCAGAGATTAGAGATCAGTGGGAATTTAGTCCTCGATCTCTGATCTCTGGTGGGGTTAGGGGTGGAGGTGCCCTGATCTCTTTCTTTTCCCGAACCTCGAGTCTCGAATCTCGACTCTCGGTTTCTGCACGAAAGGCAATATCTGCCTGCCAGCATAACCTGCAGCAAAACCCCCCTAACATTCTGGTATTATTCCATCCCTAAAACTAAAGTTCAAACGCTCGCATCAGACACAGCCACTGGCAGTAACTGAGATTTCCCTGGCGATTTTATGGCCACCAAATCGTGCAATATGCAACCCGCAGTGGGCGTTCTGGCGGATGAGAAATTCTGATCAACCGAGTAGCCCTAAGGAAACGGCTGTAGGCGAAAGACCTATGATCCCTAAATATCAACAGAACAGGGACTTTTGCGATCGCCTAAAATGATTTAGCAGTCAGCAAAACAGGCAAGTTTTTTGCTGTGTTTATTAGTGCCAAATGCTGTTGCACTTTGGAGTGGTTTAAGCAAAACACTTTCATAGAACAGAGAAAACCCGGGAGGAGATATTTCAAAACCGGGGAACTCTTTACGATCCACTGGTGGTTGATGTCTGCTGGAGGCTTTTTACAGAGAAAAGATTTCAGTTCGAGAAAAGAGGGAGATCGAAAATGGCAAATAAAGACGCTTTAACAGGGTGTTTTAACCGCCGGAAGCTGGACGAAGATATTGAAGCAGAGATTGTCCGGGCCAGGCGGTACGAGAGACCGCTATCCCTTTTGATGATCGATGTGGACTGGTTTAAAAATTATAATGATTTTCACGGACACATAAAGGGCGATGAGCTGCTCAAGAAAATGGTGGGTCTGTTTGAACGCAACATGAGAGCAAGCGACAGCCTTTATCGTTATGGAGGGGAAGAATTCACCGTTTTGCTTCCCGAGACCCCTAAGGCGGAAGCTCTCTTTGCTGCCAGCAAGCTTAAGAAGGTAATTGAAAAGGAGCAATTTGAGGGAGAAAAGGAAAGCCAGCCTGATGGGAAGGTCACCGTGAGCATAGGAGTGGCCAGCTATCCCTGGGATGGAAACGATGGGCTTGAGCTGCTGAGATCTGCCGATTCTGAGCTTTGCCGGGCTAAACAGATTGGCAGAAACAAAGTGTGCGCTGTTGATATGGGGGGTGATAAATGCGATCCACAGCCGGTGTTTAAAAACCGCAACGGCTGAACTGATCTTAACCACTCTTGTCAGCGAAGGATCCTCTCTATCAATCCGAAGGGTGGAGATGTATGCATTTTTACTGCCCCGGCGGTCTTACCGGTTTTCCCCTCTTTTAGTGCAGAAAACAACACGTTCTTCATGTGGGTCTGACAAATGGGAAGACATAGAAGCCGAAATTGAAACAGGTGTTGTTCAAAACAGGCAAGGTTTTTGCTATGCTATAGCGTAAAGCAATAATTTTGAGAGTAATAAGGATTGATAGCAACTTTTATAGATGATGAGAGAATACGCAAAGCTGAAATAGCATCTAAGGGAGGTTGGAGATGTTGGGTAAAGGCCAGAAAGATTTGACGGGATGCCTCAGCCGAAAGAAGTTAAATGAAGATCTGGAAACTGAAATTGCTCGCGCCATGCGGTATGAAAAAACGCTCTCCATTTTATTGATAGCTATTGAGTGGTTAAAGAAGCCTGGTGATGCTCATGGGAAGGTAAAGGGGGATGAATTACTTAAAAGGATGGTTACCATACTCCCAGGCAGCGTGAGAGTTGTTGATAAAGTATATCACTATGCGGCAGACGAAATGGTTATTCTGCTTCCAGAATCGGACAAGGTGGAGGCTTTGTCCACAGCCAAAAGGCTCCAAAAGACAATTGTACAAAGAGGGATTAAAGAGGAGAAAGAAAACCGGCCCGATCGGGAAGTAACTGTTAGTATCGGGATCGCCAGCTATCCCTGGGATAAGAATTCTGCAGACGAGTTGTTAAAAGCAGCCCATTCTGCGCTTGACCGGGCCAGGCAATCCGCTGGAAACGGCATTTGTTATCTTGATTTCAATTTCGAGATGAGCAACAGCGATTCGGAACCCGTATATAGATTTTCTAGCGTCTGACCAACTTGATGGAGAGGTGATGGCCAGGGAAAAGTCCGCTGCGTTTCAGTGAGAGCAAGCGAGAGTACATGGGAAAACTGATCTTTAAAGCCGGCTTTGGCCGGCTTTTTCTTTTCTGCAGATGTGTGTATACAAGACCACCAGGGTCTTTTTGTACATGTACACTTATCAGGGAAGATCTGCCTGGAGCAGAGAGAATTTTTCGTTGACTTGCTGCAATTCTTGAATGACATTGTGAGTGAAGAAGTGGAAAAACCACCGTCGATCGTACTGGAGATACAAATACACATGGTGAGCTCAGCCTTGAAAATCCTCAGCGGCCAGGATTGACTCTTTTTTTTCTTGACTGAGCACTCCTATCAGAGTATAATCGTAGTGCTACCGGCAATTGCTCTTTTTCAGGGTGTGAGAAGCGGAAGAGCGCTTATTTGGAAAGACGATAACCGTTGTTTGTACATAGGATAGCGTTTACCGGCGCCGATATTTACTATTTCTGGCAGGCGAGCCAGAGGGGTGAAGATTGGATTGATCATAATGTCCTTGGCGCAAAGCTCAAGGTGAAAATTTGATGATCACCCAAGGTTGGTACTCAGGTCTCCTACATTCATCTTTTAGCACAAGCGGATAAAGATATCTCCAGTGCACGAGCCGCAGAAAGCAGGGAGCATTTCATGCAGCGCTTCTCGCTGAGAACAAAGTTGTTGCTGAGTTTTAGCACAGTCATTGTGGTTAGTGCTTTGCTGTCATTAATTATCGGCACGTATTTGGTCAAGACGATTATTGCACAGGCGCAAGGCAAGGTGAAGCTGGATCTTAACTCGGCACGAGAGGTGTATCAGGAGGAAAGCGGGAACATCAAAGACGTGGTCCGGCTGACGGCGGTGAGGTTTTTCATAAAAGATGCCGTATTAAAGGGCCACGGAGAAAAACTGAAGGGGGAATTGCAAAACATCAGAGACCAGGAGCACCTGGATGTCTTGACCCTGGTCAACCGCCAAAGTCGAGTGATCTTAAGGGCTCACAACCCTGAGGTTTTTGGGGATCAGCTAAACGATGACGTGGTGAGCCACGTGTTGTCCCGGCAGAAAGTGGTCGTGTCTACTCAGATTGTCTCTAAAGATGATTTGGAAAGAGAAAGCCGTGATCTTTTGGAGCGGTCCAGGATAGATCTGATCCCGACTCTCCAGGAGCGGCCCAGAACTGAGACGGAAGAGACCTCCGGCATGATGATCAAAGCAGCGGCGCCTGTTCTGGATTATGATGGTGAGCTGATCGGGGTGTTGCTTGGTGGAAGGTTGCTGAACCGCAACTATGAGATTGTCGACAATGTGAAGGATATCGTGTATCGCGGTGAGAAATATAAGGGAAAAGACATTGGGACGGTGACGATTTTTCAAGGGGATCTGCGCATCTCCACAAATGTGCTGCGTCTGGATGGCGACCGGGCCATCGGGACGAGAGTGTCTCAGGAGGTGTACGATCAGGTGATAGGGAAGGGTGTCCCCTGGATCGGCCGGGCATTTGTGGTCAACGATTGGTACATAACCGCATATGAGCCGATAAAGAATATAAGCGGAAACATCATCGGTATGCTTTATGTGGGGATACTCGAAGCTCCTTATGTGGATTTGAAAAATCGTGCTGTGCTCACATTTCTGGGAGTAGCTATCTTGAGCGTTACTCTTTTAGCAATAGTAGCGCTTTTTACTACCGAAAACATCACTCGACCGCTGAAAGAACTGCTGTTTGCCACACAGAAGGTCGCCCAGGGGAATCTTTCTCACCGGTTGCGGGTCAAATCTGGTGATGAGATTGGCCAGTTAGTGGGCTCTTTTAATCAGATGACCGGTGAGCTTCAGAAAGCAACAGAGAAATACCAGGTTTTAACGAGAACCCTGGAGGATAAAGTCGCTGAGAAGACGGAGGAACTGAGGAAAGCCCAGGATCAGCTTATTCAAACGGCGAAGTTAACATCGCTGGGAAAGTTGGCTGCAGGGATAGCTCATGAGGTGAATAATCCCCTGACGTCCATATTGATTAACAGCCACCTTGTTGCCGAAAAGCTGAGCGAGGATGACCATTTTCAGGAGAATATGCGATTGATAATCGATGAGACGACACGGTGTGGGGCTATCGTGAAGGGTCTTTTGGATTTCTCCAGGCAGACTCCGCCAGAGAAGAACATCTCCGATCTCAATGAGGTGGTTGAAAACACCCTGCAGATGTTGAAAAGCCAGATTTTGGTCCATGAGATCCAGGTGAAGAAAGACCTTGATCGGGAATTGCCGGAGATAATGATCGACGTCAATCAAATAAAACAGGTGTTCACCAACATGATCCTGAACGCGTTAGATGCGACGCCTAAAGGGGGCTGGCTGACCGTTCGTTCGCAGATGGCATCCGACAAGCAATTTGTGGAAATCACATTTCAAGACACCGGTCACGGCATAGAGAAAGGGAACATAGGCAAGATCTTCGACCCGTTTTATACCACAAAAGGAATGGCGGGAAGTGGGTTAGGACTTTCCGTGAGCTATGGAATCATGCGGCAGCACGGGGGAACTATAGATGTGCAAAGCGAGCCGGGGAAAGGAACCACCATGACCATCCAGCTGCCAGTCACTGAGTACCAAGAAGACGAAGCTGTCTAAGGAGGTGGATAGGAATGGAGAACAAAGCGAAGATACTGGTCGTCGACGATGAAGTGCCCGTCTGCAGAAGCATATCCAGTGCGCTGGAACCGGAAGGTTACCTTGTTGATCAAGCGCTTAGTGGGGAAGAGGCTCTGCAGAAGGAAGGGGAAAACAGATACGATGTGATCATCGCCGATCTGATGATGCCGGGCATGAGCGGGATGGATCTGTTGCGGGCGGTGAAGGAGAAAAGATCAGATATCGTGGTGATCATGATCACCGGGTATCCATCCATGAAGACAGCGGTACAAGCCGTTAAACTAGGTGCATTTGACTATTTGCCGAAGCCATTTGCTCCAAGTGAGTTGCGCAATCTGATCTCGCGAGCACTGGAGAGAAAGCGTATCTATGAGGAAAAAGCGCCGGTGGAGGAGAAGGCAATGGCAAAAACTCCTCTGCCCGAGGGCCTGTATTGTATTCCGGGGCATTCCTGGGCAAAGCTGGAGGACGATGGCAACGTGCGCGTGGGAATTCATGAGTTGTATTTGAGAACCGTCAAGAACTTCTCTTCTATAAAGTTCCCCGATGAGAACGAGAAGGTAAGTCAAGGGGAAACTTGTTTGTGGGTAGTCGATACCGCCGGGAATCTGCACAGATTATGGTCGCCAGTGAGCGGGCGGGTGATCTCGATCAACGAGGAGGTCGAAGAGGATTATTCCCGGGTAATGGAAGATCCTTACGGATCTGGATGGTTGCTGTTGATTAAACCGTTGAGGTTCGAGGAGGAGCTGGAGAACCTGCTTCCATTTGATAAAGAGTGAAGCTGAGCTCGCGGATGTGCTGGTGCTATTGCGGACTTGTGCGTTAAGATCCCCGGGACGTGCGGGTGAGAGTTCTGAGGTTGATGCCGGGAAGCATGGAAAGGACCGCCCTGTGCTCGTGCGGTATTTAAAGAGTTGTTTGCTCTTCCATCTTATCTGACCTTGTGTTTGAAACTTCACAGAGATTTATCTGAAGTCTGTAACTACTTTTCATTTACTTGTTGCCGATCTGGAGAAAAAAGTCATGGGCAGCGACAGAGTAACCATCAAAATACCTCGCCAACTGTACAATAAGCTGCGCAAGATCATCGATGAGAGCGGTTTCAGCAGCGTCAACGAGTTCATCGTCTATATTTTGCGTGACCTGGTGGCTCTGCAAAGAGAGAATGAAGACAGCTTAACGCCTGAGGAGGTGAGGTTGCTGAAGGAACGCCTGAAAAAGCTGGGATATCTTTAACCGCGTTGGATCCCCACCGATTTTTGATCCGGCCATCAAAATCCGCGAAGGATTTCTCTTTTTCCTCTTGAACCATCCTGGACAGCAAAAAACCGGCATATTCCTTGCTTATTAATAAAAAGTGTCTGGCCCTCGCCCAGCAAATTTATTGCTTGACGGGATACTACAATTGGAGTATAATTGTAGTATAAATGAGCGGCGAATCGTTTTCTCTCTCCAATTTGCTGTTGGGATCTTGCCATAGGGCTAAAAGCTGTTCCGGGGGGATCTCATGGAGTTTGTCCCTTATGTCATCATTGCCTTTGTGTGTGAGTTTGTAGACTCGACCATCGGGATGGGGTATGGCACTACTTTGACTCCGGTGTTGTTGCTCCTGGGTTTTCAACCCTTGCAGGTTGTCCCCGCTGTCCTTTTCTCGGAATTCATAACGGGTGTACTGGCTGGGCTGATGCATCACCGGGTGGGCAATGTCAGTTTCGATTTCGGAAGGGATGACAGAGTCCGCAAACGCCACCTGCAGGCGCTAGGCTATATTCCACGCTCTTTTGATGCCAAGGTCACCTATGTTTTGGTTGTTCTGGGGATTTGTGGTGTTCTGGGGGCGGTTTTCCTTTCCATAAATATTCCGGCGAAGATCGTGAAGGGATATATTGGGGTGATGATCCTGGCCATAGGCCTGTACATCATCCTGAACATAAACAAAGACAAGATGTTTAGCTGGACCAAATTCAGCGTTATAGCCGCCCTCAGCGGATTTAACAAGGGCATATCCGGTGGGGGCTATGGTCCCCTGGTCACTGGCGGGCAGGTTGTCTCCGGCCGTTCTGCCAAAAGCTCCATCGGCAGCACCTCTCTGGCCGAGGGACTCATATGCCTGGTGGGATTCTTGGCCTATATGGTTATGCGAAGAGGGATCTACTGGCAGCTGGCCCTGCCCCTGCTCATCGGCGCTGTGTTATCCACCCCCCTGGCTGCCCTGGCGGTGAAGAGAATGCCGGAGACGAAGCTAAAATTGATCATCGGCGTCGTCACCATGGCCCTGGGCATATTAACCCTCAAAAAATTGATTTTGTGAGCGTCATAACGGTCTGCTTTGCATCCCTATGGTCTTGGAGGCCATGGGGATTTTTTTCAGGCCGGCCAGAAAAGGGGGATTGTTAAAAACTATTTGTAAAAGCTGGCCAGAATCATTAAAATATAAGCATGTGGCAGGAAAGGGTGGACGATTATCATGAAAACAGATGGGGTGGAATAAATGACAGCCCCAAAAAGAGGTTTGTCAGATCTGCTGGTGCGCAAATTCCGCATGGACGACTACGATCCGCTCATGGCCATTTGGGATAAAGCCCAGCTTCCCTACAAGCCCCGGGGGCGGGACCGGCGAGATGAGATCGAGAAAGAGATCAAAAAGCCAAATGCCGTTTTCCTGGTAGCCGAGGTCGCTGGC
>DAOVRJ010000002.1 GCA_030628225.1 Candidatus Zixiibacteriota bacterium
ACTGATTTTGTGACCGAGCTGGATGCGGATCTGACCCTCCATCCCAAGCTTATCCTTGTGGCCCCGGATTTCTCCACCACCCTCCAGGAGGCTGTTGAGGGCTCGCCTGGAATGAGCATCGATTTGTTCCGATTTCGTTTACTGGAGGTCAAGGGAGAGAAGGGTCTCCTTTTGGAGCCAGCCCTCACCTCCTCGACTAAAGAAGGTATAGAGACCGGGCCGGATAACTCCCTTCCTTCTCCCGGTGAGGATATTGTTCCGCTGGCCGAGGAGGAGATCGCCACCTTTATGAGCATGGACCATCGCTTCAGCCTCTGACGAACAACGGAGAAAACGCGCTCGGCAACGGAGATGATGAGGGCTGATGACCGCCATCAGCCCTTTTGTGCCTTTAACGAATTTCCCTGTATGATCCTTCACCTCGATATTGAAGGAGCCCCGCCATGAGCTCAGAGACCATCGGTAGTTTCACCTTTGTGCTCCACGCCCATCTGCCCTACGTCCTGGCCCATGGCCGTTGGCCTCATGGTATGGACTGGCTTACCGAGGCTGCAGCCGAGACTTACATCCCTCTGCTGGATGCTCTTAACGAGTTGATTGAAGCCGGCCACTCTCCCCGGATAACCCTGGGCCTGACACCGGTGTTGTGCGAGCAGCTGGCTGACGAGGATTTTAAGGCGGAGTTCGGGGACTACCTGACCCAAAAGATCGCCGCCGCCGAGGAGGACTACAAGACCTTTGACCAGTGGAATCGAGAGCATCTTTCCAGACTGGCCTTGTGGTGGCGAGACCATTATCGGCATATCAAGGAGAGGTTCGAAAACCGCTATGACCGAGAGATCATCGGGGCCTTCAGGCGGCTGCAGGACGAAGGGTATCTGGAGATCATCACCTGTGCGGCCACCCACGGATACCTGCCCCTTCTAGGACTGGACGATAACGTTCGCGCCCAGGTGCGGGTGGGCACACAGAGTTATCGTCACCATTTCGGACGTCAGCCCCGAGGCATCTGGCTCCCGGAATGCGCCTATCGCCCTGCCTACGCCTGGTCCCCCCCGGTGGAAACTCCAGCCCTGCCCAAACGCGCTCAGAGATTGGGCGTGGAGCAAATCCTGGCAGAGAATGATCTGGAGTACTTCCTCATCGACTCAGCCCTGCTCAAGGGAGGGAAAACCGTCGGCGTGTACATCGAACGCTTCGAGGCCCTGCGCCGCCTGTGGAGACAATTCGAAAGCCAGTATCAAGAACGGCCCGAGGATAAGCAGAAAACCCCCCGGCAGGCCTACCTGGTGGGCAACCCTATGGAGGGGAAAAAGCCGGTGGCTGCCTTCGTCCGGGACCCGCATACCGGTGTACAGGTGTGGAGCGGTGAGCATGGATATCCCGGGGATGGCTGGTACCTGGATTTTCATAAAAAGCACTTCCCCGGGGGACATCGCTACTGGCGGGTAACCAGTTCTAAGAGCGATCTGGCTGAGAAACAAGAGTATGAGCCGGATAGGGCTGCCGAACGCATCCCCGAAAATGCCAAGCACTTCGTGGGTTTGGTCAAGAAGATCCTTAAGGAGTACTACGATCAGACGGGCAAAAAGGGGATTCTCTGCGCCCCTTTTGACGCAGAGCTGTTCGGACACTGGTGGTTCGAGGGACCCCAGTGGCTCAGCCAGGTCCTGACTAGCATGGCTCAGGATCCGGAGCTGGAGCTGACCACCTGTGGCCGTTTTTTGGACAAAGCGCAGCCAACAGAGATGATCTCCCTGCCGGAGGGCTCATGGGGTCAGGGGGGATATCACTACATATGGCTCAACGAGTGGACGGAGTGGACCTGGCGGCACATTTACGATGACGAGGCCAGGTTAGCGGCACTACTGGGGGAATTCGCCAGTAAACCGGACCAAAAGCTCACGGACATCCTCACTCAGGCGGCTCGAGAGCTCCTTCTGCTGGAAGCCTCCGACTGGCAGTTTCTGATCAGCACCTGGTCGGCCAGAGACTATGCTGAACTTCGTCTGGTCGAACACCACCAGTCCTTTGAGCGACTGGCCGCCATGGCGGAAAAATATGGCCGCGGAGAATGGATAGACCCAGGAGAATGGAATTTCCTGGGGGAATGCCGCCAGAGGGATAAGCTCTTTCCTTTTCTGAAATTAGAGTGGTTTACTGCTTCACATCCGGCCACATCCGGCTGAGGAGGGGAGGAACTATCAGACCTCTCCCCGGGCGAGACGGCTGACCCGCTCTACACCCTGCACCCGCCGGATTTTCTCTATGGTCTTCTGCAGGTGCTGCAGATCCCGCACCTTGACGAGGAACTTCCCAAAAAAAGCCTCTCCCTCCACCTGCACCGAAGCATTCCGGACATCAGCGCCCATGTCCGAGACTACCCTGGTTATGTCGCTGAGTAAGTCCACTCTTCTCTCCCCGACGACCTCGATGAACACCGGAAAAGATTGCCCTTTTCTCGTATCCCACTCCACCAACACCTGGCGTTCGGGATGTCTCATCAGCTTGATGCTGTTGAAACAATCGACCCTATGTATGGAGATCCCTCGCCCCCGGGTGACAAAACCAATGATCTTATCTCCGGGAATGGGCTGACAGCAGTGGGCAAAACGCACCATCAAATTATCCAACCCCTGAATTTTCACTCCTCTTAAAGATCTCTCACCCCGGCGGATCGATCGGCGGGAAAAAGAAGGCCGTTCGGTCTTCTTTTTCTGGACGATGGGGCTCATTTTCCCCAGAACCTGCTTGATCGATATATCGCCCTGCCCCAGGGCAGCGAAAAAATGATCCACATCCGGAACCCCATACTTCCTGGCGATCTCCAACATTCTCTGGTCAGATTCCCGCTTCAGCCTGGCTTTTTTGGTCTCCCGATCAAAGATCTCTTTGCCCAATATCAGGCTTTGCTGATAGCTCTTCTGCTTCAGCCAATGCCTGATCTTGCTCTTGGCCCGGGAGGTTTGAACAAGAGCGGTCCAATCCCGGCTGGGGTGTTGGGTGGGTGAGGTGATGATCTTGATGGTATCCCCGCTGTGCAGCTCAGAGGCCAGGGGAACCATCCGGTCATTTACCTTGACTCCCAGACAGTGAATGCCCACATCGGTATGCACCGCGAAGGCAAAATCCAGGGGAGTTGCCCCGCGAGGCAATTGCTTCAGATCCCCTTTGGGTGTGAAGACGAAGATCTCCTCACCGTAGAGATCAATCTTCAGGTACTCCATGAACTCCTCCGGATCGGTCAGGTCTCGCTGCCAGTCCAGAACCTGCCGAAGCCAGCCCATGTACTCATCCAACTCGTCTCTGCTGTGACGGCCTTCCTTATACAGCCAGTGGGCGGCGATACCCATCTCCGCCGTCCGATGCATGGCCTCGGTCCGGATCTGGATCTCTATGGGCTCTCCCTTCGGCCCCATCACCGTGGTGTGCAGTGCCTGGTACATATTGCTCTTGGGCACGGCGATAAAATCCTTGAACCGATCGGGGATGGGCCTCCAGAGGTTGTGGATGATACCCAGAATGTGGTAGCAGTCCCGATCGGTCTGGGTGACTACCCGCATGGCGATGAGATCATAGATCTCCTCCAAAACCTTCTGGTGCTCCTTCATTTTGCGATAAGTGCTGGCCAGGTGTTTAGCCCGACCGGTGATCCGAGCTTTGATGCCCGCATTCCGGATGGCTCTGGCCAACGGTTTCTTCATCATCTCAACATATTTTTCCCTGGCCTCGGTGCTGAGAGCAATCTGATCGGCCAGCTTGCGGTAGGCTTGGGGCTCCAGGAACTTGAGGCTTAGATCCTCTGTCTCCCGCTTAATCCGGTCCATTCCCAGTCGGTGGGCCAGAGGAGCATATACGCTGCGAGTCTCCTGAGCGATGCGCCGGATGCTATCTGGGGACAAATATTGCAGGGTGCGCATATTATGGAGGCGATCGGCGAACTTTATCAGGATCACCCGGATGTCCTTGGCCATGGAAAGGATCATCTTCCGGTAGTTCTCTGCCTGACGTTCCTCCTGGCTCCGAAAAGCCAAACCGCTGATCTTGGTGACGCCGTCCACCAAACCGCTGATCTCCTCGCCAAATTCTCTACGGATGTCTGCCAACTTCAGACCGGTGTCCTCCACGGCGTCATGCAGCAGACCAGCGGCCACGGTGGTGGAGTCCAGTCCCTGCTCCGCCAAGATGAGGGCAACCTCTAGGCAGTGCACAAAATAGGGATCTCCCGACTTGCGGAACTGCCCCTGGTGAGCCTGTTGGCTAAAGACGAACGCTTTCCTGATCAGGGAGATGTCCGCCTGCGGATTGTGCTTTTTGACCTTGCGCATGAAACCAGATAGATCCATTCTCATAACACCTTTCATTCAGGAGACCGCCCAGCGCTCATCTCCAGGAGCTGCCTAGCGATCGCCCTTCTTCTCCTCCAGTCTGCAGGCGGCCATGGTCAATCCCATGAGATACCAGAGGATCATTCCATTTTCGGCATCGGTATAATAGCACTGAAACAGACCAGCCACCAAAAAGGCGATCAGCAACCCGAATCCGGCCGTTCCCAGGGCCGGCGAGAGCTTCCCTCCCCGCCGGCCTGACCGACAGCGGACGGTCATCCTCAAAAAGGCCACCCACATCCACATAAAGGCCGCCAGCCCCAGGAAACCGGCATTGGCCATCACGTTGAGCAGATCGTTGTGCGGGTGGGCATAGCCCAGATCGCACCCATAGGCCACCAGCGATTGTCTTACCTGTCCGAGCCCCACCCCCAGCAACGGGTGGTCCCGGATCATCCTCAGGGAGGCAAGCCACATCTGGATCCGGGAAGATTTGGCCACGGGGTCCTGGAGCAGGTTCACCGCATCCTGGACCTGAAGACGTACAGATGGCTGAAGCAGGAACACAAACCCTGCCAAAACAACGGTTCCGGCCAGCAACAAAACAAGAACTTTCCGTCCGCGGAGCAGACCGATAGCCAATATGCCACCCAATAAACCCACCCAGGCACTGCGGGCATAGCTGCAGATAAGCGCCAAACTAAGCACCAGGCTGGCCAGCCCCAAGGCAACCTTCCTGCGCCCCCTTGTCCCCCATAAGAACAGGCATCCGCTCACCAGCAGAACAACCATCACGTACCCGCCGTAGGTCAGGTGATGGCCGAACAGGCCGGTGGCCTCAAACACGTTGCCAGTTGGCCGCAACGGACGGTGACGATACAGGTCCCAGCCGGCAAAATGCTGCCAGATGGCGTACAGGCTGACCAGGGCCGTGACGGCGATCAACACATCTAAAGCCCTCCAGACCAGCTCACGGCGACGAACATTGTTGGCCACCAGAAAGAAGATCAGCACGATCCACTCGTGCTTTAGAGACCTCAAACCCGTCTGCCAATGCGGGCTCACCATGGCGGAAAGCAGTTCA
This sequence comes from Candidatus Zixiibacteriota bacterium, assembly GCA_030628225.1. Taxonomy (GTDB): domain Bacteria; phylum SM23-81; class SM23-81; order SM23-81; family SM23-81; genus DAOVRJ01. The sequence continues at coordinate 5,413 of DAOVRJ010000002.1, forward strand.
ATCCCCAGAAATGCCAGGATGGGCAGATCCAGCGGGGTTCGCGCCAGCCCCCGGCCCCGGGAAATGATCAGCTTGATCGCCCAGGATATTAACCCAAGCCCCAGGCAAAGCTGCGCACCAGCAATGGACCAGGGAGAAAAGAAGGCGAAGCCCAGAATGGCCACTTCCACGACCCTCTGGCTCCATCTGGCCCCGGGAGACTCCATCAGCATCCCTCCTGGAATGAGCGTCGCTTGACCCTTTTCAAAGCCTATCCTCCAATAATTGCCGGTACAGGGCTTCGGTCTGTCCAGCCTGATGGTCCAGGGTGAACAGCTCCTGAACACGCCTTCGGCCCGCCTGGCCAAAAACCCTGGCCTTTTGTGGATTCTGCAGCAGAGAGATGATGGCCTGGCTCATGGCCCGGGGGTCTTGGTCAGGAACCAGCAGGCCGGTGGATCCGTGAACCACCACTTCGGGGATGGCGTTGATCCGGGTGCCCACTACCGGCCTGGCCATAGCCATATGCTCCAGGGCCACGCGGCAGATGATCTCTGAGCCCGTTGAGGCGACAACCGCCACGTCGAAGGCACCGATTACCCGGGTCACATCCGGCACAAAACCCGTGAACCGGACCCTGTGCGTCAATCCTAATTTCTCGGCCAGCTCCTTCAGGTCCGCCGTCTTGATCTGGGCCTCGTGGCCCACGATGAAGAATGTGGTCTGGGGGCAGGATTTCAGTACCAGACGAGCAGCCTCTAAAAAGACCTTGTGGCCCTTAACCGGAGAGAAACGGCCCACGATGCCCACCACCGCCCCCTCCTCCGGCCAGCCCAAAGCTCTGCGCCTCTCCTCTGCGGACTGATCACTGGAGAAACAACTCAGATCAAGACCAGGGGGAATAACCCTCAGATTCTCAGGAGACAGACCGAGCCTTTCCAACACCGGCCTTTTCATCGCCTCAGCGGGCAGAACGATGGCATCCGTCAGGCGGCGGTGCAAGATCCTGTTCAGAAAATGGCCCTTGGGCGGCCGCACATCCCCCCTGGTCCGCACCACAATCACTTTTCGGGCTAAAAGCAGGGAGGCCAGAACGGCAAACAGATGTCCCTCGGCCCGATGGGCGTTGACCACCTGGATATCCTGCTCTCGAATCAGGCTCACCAGGGCACAGAGACTGGTCAGAAACTCACCCGGACGATGGCTCTCCATCGCCATAGCCCGGAAGGGCAGACCCAGATGCTGGGCCTTGCACAGGGGCGGGCTGTCCCGTCGGCCCACCACGATAACCCTATGTCCCCGGCGGCGCAGGCCCAGAGCCAGGTTGACCCCGTATTCGGCACAGGCGTTCCACCAGCGAACGTTAACCAGTTCCAGAATACGCAGTTTCTTTTCCTCCGCTGTAAAAAATTTCTTGACCCCCGCAGCAGGAGGGCATATCTTCGTAAAACAAACTCTTAGATTCTGGAGAACAGATGAAGATCAGCGGGTTCAGTTTCGTCCGGGATGCCATCCGGCTGGACTATCCCATCGTGGAGGCCATCACATCCATCTTGCCGATATGTGATGAATTCTGGGTGACCGTGGGCAAATCAGAGGACGGCACCCTGGAGGCCATCCGGGCCATCGGGGACGAGAAGATCAAGGTGATCGAGACGGTCTGGGATCCCAAATACTTCGTCCATGGAGCCATTAATGCCCAGCAGACCAACATCGCCCTTTCCCGCTGCACCGGAGACTGGTGCTTTTATGTTCAGGCCGACGAGGTGGTCCACGAAAAGGACCTGCCCATGCTCCGGGAAGCCATGGAAAAACATCTTTCCCACCCCCAAGTCGAGGGTCTGCTCTTCGACTACCTGCATTTCTGGGGCAGCTATGAGACTTATCAACGGGCCCATGGCTGGTACCGACACGAGGTGCGGGTCATTCGCAACAGCCTGGGAAGCACCTCCTGGAAGAGCGCCCAGGGATTTCGCCGGAACGGCGAGAAACTGCGGGTCGTACACAGCGGCGCCACCATCTGGCACTACGGCTGGGTCCGGCACCCACAGTTGATGAAACGCAAGCAGGTGGCCTTGGATTCACTGCATCACGACACCCGATGGGTAGATCAGCACCATCCCGATAGAGAAGCCCCCTTTCAGTATGGCTCCCTGAAACACCTGGCCTCTTTTACGGGCATCCATCCCCAGGTGATGAGCCGGCGTATGGCCGGCAAAAACTGGACGGTTTCGGAGAATCCCGCGGTCAGACACCGCCACCACAACCGGGGCAATAGGATCCTCTCTTTCCTGGAGAACAAGGTTCTGCATCGGGGCATTGGCGAGTATCGAAACTACATCCTCATCAAAAATCCCCGCTAACACTCACCTCCCCCACCACCTGGCCAAACAGGGCCTCCACCTGACCCAACATTCTCTGCAGATCGAATAGCTTCTGTACTCTGCGGCGTCCCGCCTCTCCCATCTGGCGGACTCGCCGGGGATGACGCGATAGCTCCAGGATGGCCTCGCGCAGGGCGCTTACGTCCCCGGGCGGCACTAGCAAACCCGTATGACCGTCCTCTACCACCTCGGGAATACTGCTGACCTTGCTGGCCACAACGGGCTTGCCCTGGGACATAGCCTCGGCCAGCACATAGCCGAAGCCCTCGTTTTTAGATGGAAGCACCAGAAAATCCATGCTGCTCATCAGCCTCGCGATGTCGTTCCGAAACCCGACGAAGCGGACGTTCTCGGCAATGCCTAACCGACGGGCCGATTCCTCTAAGTTCCCCCGGAGCTCTCCCTCTCCTACCACCAGAAGCGCCAGGCGGGGAAACTCCACCTTTACCTCCGGCAGCGCTCGAAACAATGTCTCGTGACCCTTACGTTCCTTCAGCAAACCTATAATTGCCAGGACCGGCCAGGCACCCTTCAGACCAAATTCCCCCAGAACCTCCCCTCGCTTTCCCGCTCCCCCCTCCGGGGAAGTTGGAATTCCGTTGTAGATCAGCCGCAGTTTTCTTGAGCATATCCAGGGGTTTTTCTGAAGCAACGTGTTCCGCGTAGCCCGTGAATTTACGATTATCAGGCGCACCAGGTGACGATTGACCAGGCGAAAACGCAGCTTGTTGGGAAAGGGCATATCGCTGCCTCGCCTGCGGATCAAGGGGACTCCGGCCAGCTTGGCGGCCAGACCGGCCAGACGAACCTCCTTGTCCATGTTGGCGCAGACCATCTGGATCCGGCGGCGGCGGATCAGCCAGTAAAGACGGGCCATCACCAGAGGATCGAAATCCCCCCTGAGCCTCAACGTGAACGGGATGATACCACACTCCCGGGCCCGCGCTGCCAGACGGCTGGCCGGCTGGCAGACCAGGGTAACCTGATGCTCCCGGTGGATCAGTCCGCGGGCCACCGATAACATCCAAGCCTCTCCCCCTCCCCAGTATTTGACAGAGCTGATCAGCAAAATTCGCAGCGAATCTACCTCCGCCCGCTCAGGAGCACTCTTTTTCCATCCGCAGACATCGCTCGGCCATATGCCGCCACTGCAGAGTTTCCACAACCCTTTTTCTCCCGCCATGTCCTAATCTACTGGCGTAGGATTCGTCCGCCAGAATCCGCACCAGAGTGCTGGCGATCTGGTCCTGGTCTTCCGGATCAACCAGCAGTCCCGTCTGCTCATTCAAGATGGCGTCAGGAATCCCTCCTGATCTACCTCCAACCACGGGCAGTCAGCAGGCACCTGCCTCCAGGAAGGTAATTCCAAAACCCTCTACATCCCCTTCCTTCCCGATCTCACGGCTGGCCATGATGTAGACGTCGGCCAGGTTGTAGTGATCCACCAGCTGATCTCCGGGCACATAACCCGTGAAAATAACCCTGTTCTGCATCCCCAACGACCGGGCCAGAACCCGGAGACGAGGTTCCTCAGGCCCCTGACCGGCCACCAAGTAGACAGCGGTGGGGATTTTCTGGATTACCCGGGGAAGGGCCCTGATCACCTGATCCTGGCCCTTGCGGGCTACCATACGGGCCAGGGTGAAAATCACCTTTTTGCCCTGCAGCCCATATCGCCTCATCAAGGAGGATGATCTTAACCGGGGACGAAAAACTTCTGCATCGACCCCATTTGGAACCACGGCCACTTTTTCCCGGGGAACTCCCAGCCGGATCAAAATCTGGCGAGTATATTGGCTCACTGCCAGACCGCGGTGAGCACAGCAGAAAGCCCGGCGTATCAGCCGCTGGCGCGAGCGCCTCTTCTCCTTGAGAATTTCCCGCCCATGGGCGCCTATAATCACCTTCAATCCCAGAAGGGAAGATAGCAAAGCCGGTACCAAGCCGACCTTCCAGTGGGTGGCATAGACGATAGGCCTAGTGCCCTGGGTCAGGAGAAATTTGGCCAGATAATAGGCCACGTAGATGTCACGGTAGCTGTTCCAATCACGACCGCCCATGCGCCAGATGGTAAATGGCTGCTGACGGTCAAATTTCCTGTTTTGCGGCGTAGCTCTGCGGGCTAAGACCGTGATGGGTCCACCCAGCTGATGCAGGTTCCTGGCCAGCTGGAAAGCCCAGGTCTGCAGTCCGCCCTCCTTGGGGGGAAAATCTTCAGTGATCAGCAGTCTCATGCGCCCACCGAATCCTCCGCCAATGCCAGCAAAAGACCCCGAAAAGCGGCCAGGACGTCATCCACGGACACGTCGCCTTCCGGGCGATAGACAATTTTATTCCGCGGCCCCTGCGCTCCGTACCGTTGATAATTAGGCACTAGAAAGATAGCGATGGTCGGGGTGCCCACGGCCATGGCCAGGTGCATGGGCCCCGTGTCGCCGGAAATAAGAAGATCGCAGCTTTGCAGATGGCTGGCCAGATCGCGGACTCCCAGAGGCGGGGCAATGAACAGGCCCTCCAGAGATCTCCCTTCAAATTGGCGAATCGCCTGACGCTCCCCCGGTCCCCAGAACAGAACGACCTTGGCGTCGTAGTCCTGAATGAGCCGTTGGGCCAGCCGGGCGAAACACACCACAGGCCACCGTTTCTGGCCACGTCCCCCTATATGCATACCTACCACCCGATCGCCTTCCAACAGACCCCAATCCCTTTGACGCCGGACAGCTCTCTGCCTCTCCTCTGTCGAAATACAGACCTTGACCCGGCTCCTGTGGATCTGGCCGAAGCAAAAACGGAGCAGGTCCAGGTGATAATCGATCTCAGATTTTTCCTCTTTGCCTCGCGGAACCAGCAGATTCAGGAAAAGATGGCTTTCGCCCCTAAGGTATCCCAGGCGCAGCGGGGCTCTGCTGAGATAGGTCAGCAGGGCGTTATTCAAAGAGAGGCCATCAACGGGACCGCAGTCGATGGCCAGGTCAAAGGCTTTCCTGCTCATCTTTCTGAGAAAAATGGCAAATCGCCAAGGATGACGGATGAACTGCCGTTTGTCAAAGGAGATGATCTCATCTACATTGGGGTTGCCGCGAAGCACATCGGCGAAACGGCTGCTGACCAAAGCGGATATGCGGGCGCGGGGCAAAATTCTCCGCAGGGCCTCTAAAAAGGGAGTGGTCAGGATCACGTTCCCCAAGCGTTCATCCTGGCGAACCACCAGAACTCGTTTTAGCTGGCGTCCCGCCAGAGCCTCCCGGTCCAAAGGGCTGCCACCCAAAAGAGGACGGAGAAGAGCCAGGGCAATTTTCTTGCCCCTTTTTTCCAGAGATTTCAGCCTCATGGGCTTGATTCCAAAGACATCTGTTGAAACTGCAGCTTGTAAAGCTTCTTATAGACGCCCTCTTGGCGAATGAGATCTTCATGGCTGCCCTCTTGGACAACGGTTCCTTTCTCTAAAACTACGATGCGGTCGGCGTTTTGAACCGTGGACAGCCGATGGGCGATAACCAAAGTGGTGCGATCCTTCATCAGCCTCTCCAGTGCTTGCTGAACCGAAATCTCCGACTCGCTGTCCAGGGCGGAGGTGGCCTCGTCCAAAATGAGAATTTTCGGGTCTTTGAGCAGGGCCCGGGCAATGGCGATCCTCTGGCGCTGACCGCCAGAGAGTTTGGCACCCCTGTCCCCGATAAACGTCTCATATCCCTCACTCAGCCCCAGGATGAACTCGTCAGCGTTGGCCGCCCCGGCCGCCTCCTCCACCAGCTTCCGGGTGACCCTCTCTGAGCCATAAGCGATATTATTGAAAATAGTGTCGTTGAACAGGATGGTTTCCTGGGTGACAATGCCCAGCAACCCGCGCAGGGAGGAGATAGTAATATGGCGAAGGTCCACGCCGTCCAACTCCACGGCTCCCTCTTGAGGATCATAGAACCGGGGCAGAAGATCGGCCAGGGTCGATTTGCCCACGCCGCTGGCCCCCACCAGAGCCACTATCTCACCCTGATGGATCTCCACATCGATGTGATCCAGAACCCGTCCTCCCGTGTCATACTGAAAAACCACATCCCGAAAACGGATGGAATCCCGAAAGTCCATCACGTCCACGGCAGCTGAGGATTCCTGAATTCTGGGCACGGTGTCCAGCACGGCAAAGATGCGCTGGGCAGCCGCCAAACCCTGCTGAATCTGGTTGTGGACCTTGGCCAGGCTTTTTATGGGTTGCATCAGCAAAAAGATGGCGAAGACATAGGTCATGAAGTCCTCCGGCGCCATCATCTCTCCTCGCAGCACCTGCCGTCCTCCATACCACAGCACCACCACCCCGGCAGCAGTGCCCAGAAACTCGTTTACCGGGCCTGCCAGAGTTCGCACCCGCACCATCTTCAGCATAGTTCTGAAGTAACGCCCGGTCTCGCTTGTGAATTTGCTAATCTCCACCTTTTCCATCCCAAAGGCCTTGACCACCCGGATTCCGGAGAAGGTCTCCTGAAGTATGGAGGTAATATTGCCTATTTTCTCCAGGGATCGAACACTGTATTTGCGCAATTTTCGGCCAATCTTGGATATGACCAATAGGCTAAAGGGCAAAACGGCCAGCACAACCAGGGTCAATTTCCAGTTTATCAGAATCACGATGGTCAAATACACCAGGATCAACAGCGGATCCCGGATCAAGGTGGAGAAACTCACATTGATGGTATCTTGGAGGGCCACCGTGTCGTTGGTTACCCGGGAGATGAGCTGTCCGGTTCTTCTGCCGTGGAAGTAATGCAGGGAGAGGGACTGGAGATGTCGAAACAGGGCATCTCGAACGTCTTTAACGATCCCCTGTTTGAGGAAGGCCATGAAGTAGGCCTGGAGATAGAAAAACAGGTTTTTCAGGAAGATGATCAGCAGGATGGCAAAACACAGCCGCTTCAATGAGTCCAGCTTGCTTTCACCGATCAGCAAGGAATAGGTTCTGGCCTTGAACAGATCCTTCAGCCTGGCCAGCCCGGGGGTCTGACCGGAAAGGCCCTCGATGGTCGATTCCGGGGAGCTCTCATCGACCCCCTCGTTCGTGGCTGTCACCACATCTGAGGTAAAGACGGTCTTCATCAGCGGCGTAAGCAGCCACACAGTGGCTCCGCTAAAGACGGTGAACAGAATGGTACAGATGACAGCGACACTCAGATGCTTCCAGTAGGGCCTGATATAAGCCGCCACGCGCAGAAAGAGGCTCATCTGGGCACCTCTTCCCAATGCGGTTTGAATTCCAGCTCCCACAGCTTGGCGTACTTGGTAAAGACGTAGCCGGCGGAGAGTACGGAGAGAATCAAACCCTGCAGACCATCTAAAAAACCGGCCCTGACAAAGTACATCTTCAGAAAAATGGCCACGGGCCTGAGGATGAGGTCGCCAGGTCTGGCCCGTCGCCCCACCTGATAGAGATCTTGGGCTGCTAACGATGTGTAGCGGTGGAATTTATCGAAGTAATGAGCCAGATCTCGATCAGTATAGTGCAGGAGATCGTGCTTCAGAACCCCTGTGGACCCCTGAACGAGCACCCCTTCATGGACCCTTTTTTCCTGGAACCGTCCGGCATCCCGGCGAAAGAGCCTCAGAACGTGCCCCGGATACCAGCCACAATGTCGGATCCATCTGCCCAGAAACCAGGCTCGGCGAGGCACGCAGAAACCCACCTTGTCACCGGCCTCCTCGATGGCCTGCCGGATCTCCCGGGCCAGCTCCGGGGTTACTCGCTCGTCGGCATCGATGGACAATACCCACTCTTCGGCAGCCCTGTCCAAGGCGGCATTTTTCATCTTCCCGAAGCCCAACCACTGGATCTGGTCACACTTTTCGGTGAAATGCCGGCAGATGGAAACCGTCCTGTCCCGGCTGTAAGAATCCACGACTACGATCTCATCAGCCCACTGAACGCTGCGGAGGCAAGCTTCGATGTTAGCCTCCTCGTTGTGCGTGATCAGAATCACCGAGAGCCCTGGCATCGGCCTTCCCATGGGACGAAAATGCGCCTTAAAAAAACAAAAAACTTGCCGTTTTTCGAGTTTCTCCTAAATTAACACATTCCGGCAACGATGTCAACTCTATTCAAAGGGCAGACGTATACGCTCCACCGAGGTGGGAATATCCAACCAGAATTGCTGATCACTAATCAGCGGGTTCACCTCCTGGCGGGTGAAGATCACTTTCAGCTCTTCTGCCCTGGCGGGAAAGACTAAACTGATCTCGCCGGGCCGTACGATCCCATCCATCACCCGGTGGTCCCGAAAAGTCTTGCTCAAAAAGGCCTGATTCCGGGCATCGAAATAGACCACTTCCAGGACTCTCAAACCGTCTTCAGCAACCTGGACCTCTTTATGTCCCCCATCACACAGAAAGCTCAGGGTATACCCAGCGTCCGTCTTCCGATAGTCCAGAAGGTGGGAAACTGGCGGCAGCCTGACCGCACCGACCATGGCCGTCATCAGATCCGTAAGACTCATGTTTATACCCAGTACCTGATCTATCTCCTGGTGAGTAAACTGGCCCTCATAGAGGCGATTTGCCAGGGGCATATAGATGCTGACCTCTTTCTGGCGAATGGTCATCACGGCTGCGGTCATGCCGAACAAAGCGCTGAATGTGACCCTGTAACGGCCCTGCTCGGCGAAGAGCACCGTGACCTTGGCCAAACGGCTCTGCGGAATATGGGGTGAGAAAAGGCGGGCTTCTGCCCGCAGGCTGTGGAGACAACTGGCATTTTTATTGATTCTCTCCACGATATCCTCTGGTCCGCGCACAGGTCCGAGACCCAGGTCAAGGGCAGGGTGCTGAGCACACTTCCAGCAGAAAAACAGCAAAAACAAAACCATAAGAAAGCTTTTCGTTTCGGTCCTCATCATGGCATCTCCATCATGTCGACTCGTCTTTCCCTTAACAAAAAACCGCAGAAACAGATGAACATGTCCTGCGGCTTTTGACTGTTCTGTTGTCCTCAATATCCGTGAGGATCTCGAAGAAGGCGCTATTCCTCCTCCGCGGACTTCTTCAGCTCATCGACCTTATAAGTGGCGTATTGGGACCATTTGCTATCTTTTGAGGCACCAGTGTAGGCCTCGATGGCATTCTGAACCTGGCCGAACCCCTCATAGGCCTCACCCAACGCCATCAGAGCTTTAGCGTCACCAGGCCTCATCTCTAAATACTCTTTGGCCGCGGAAACAGCATCGGTGTATCGACCTACGGCGTTGTACACCACGGCCAGACGATAGCGACTATCCGTGGCCAGCTTGGAACTCGAGCCAACGACCAGTTGATATGCCCCGATGGCTCTCTGATACTGCCCATCATCCTTGTACACCAGACCCAGCCTATAGTACGCTTGCATGTAGGTGCTATCTATGGCAACAGCTTGATTGTACGCCTTGATGGCAGAGACTAGCTGCTTCTGCTTTCTAAAAACCTCACCGATATAGTAGAACGCCTCGCCATACTCGGGATCGACAGCCACGGCCATCTGCAATACCTCCAGGGCCTGGTCTAGCTTTTTTTGAATGAGATACAGCCGTCCCAGGGAATAATAGGCCATGGAGTATTTGCCGCCGATCTCAGGGCCGAAGTTGGTAATGGTGAGAAACTGGTTGATAGCCTTATCGTACTCCTTCTGCGTCCAGTAAGCCTTACCTAAATCCCAGTAAGCCTCAATATATTGGGGGTTTATTTCAATTACCTTACTCAGATACTCGATGGACTCCTCCAGCTGACCCTGCAATCGCAAGGCTAATCCCAGACCGTATATAATCTTCACATCATCAGGATCCAGCTCCAGGGCCATCTTGAATTCAGCCACCGCTTTGTCATAATCTCCAGCTCTGGTAAACTCGACGCCGGCGTTGTAGTGCTTGATGGCCTCGGGGTTCTGCTCCTGCTCATCGGCGACAGCACAAACGCTGAGCAAAATACTCAACCCAAAGAGCACAAATACGTTGCGAACTGTTTTTCTCACTCTTTTCTTCCCTTCCCATGGGTGAATATGACTTTATTAACCTTTTTGATATTATAACCCGCCTTATTCATGAAGTCAAGAGAAAAGTTCCCGGCAGCGGTGCGGGCTCCCGTGAATCAATGCTCTGCGCTCATCGAGCCTCGGTTGGCCGACGGGTGTTCACGGTCCAGCGACGTTTCTCTCCCAGAACGGTTTCCAATTCCAGCCTTCGTCCATCCGTGCTCATCGCCACCGCCCCGTCCTGATCGGTCCGATACAGGGCCACATTGAACTGTTGGTACCTCTGCAAAACTTCCTCTCCGGGATGGCCGAATCTGTTCCACCGCCCCACCGAGATGACCGCCACCTGGGGCTGAACGGCTCGTACAAAGGACAGGATACTGGAACTCTTAGAGCCGTGGTGAGGTACCTTCAACACCGTGCTGCCCAGCTCGCATCCGCCCTCCAGCAAGGCCTCCTCGGCCTCCTCTTCGATATCTCCGGTCAAGAGGAAACTGACCATACCATACTTGATCCTGAGAACCACAGAAGCGCTGTTGCGCCCGAAGGGGGCATCCCCATCTTCAGTCACGAACTCCTCGGTGGGATGCAGCACGGTCACCTCCACTTCCGGGCAGATCTTCAGCCGATCTCCAGCCCTCACCTCCTGATAGACGACACCGGGTGCGTGAGCCAACTCCAAAAAGCGACAGTAGGTTTTGGTGAGGTGTCTGGCCCCGCTGTCCAGCACCAGCCCCACGGGAAACTCCTCCAACACCGCCGGAAGCCCTCCCACATGATCGTTATCGGCGTGAGTGAGCACCATCACATCCAGGTGCTGAAGGCCGATCCTCCTCAGATAGGGACAGATCATCCTCTCTCCGCAGTCAAACCTGGGTTTTCTCTCTCCACCATCGACGAGCATGGTCCTGCCGTTGGGAAAACGGACAAAGGCGGCGTCCCCCTGCCCTACATCGAGAAAGAGAACAGAGAGATTCCCGGGCCTCTCCAGAGCCTGATCCCAAACCAAGAAGTTGAGCAAGATGAGCCCGCCGAAGAGAAACGTCCGGCGAGCCGCTGGGGACCTTTTGCCGTTGGCTCCCAGAAAGAGGAACACGTAGTACAGGCTGATGAACATCTTCGAGGGCCGAGGAATATGCAGGTAAGCAAAAGGCAGGGAGGCGGCGAAGCTCACCAGCCTGATCAGCCCGGTCAACAGAACCCAGTTGGCAGCAGCATACATCCTGGCCAATCCCATGCTGACCAGGCTCAGAAGGGCTGAGGTGAAACCCAGAGAAACCGCCAGGCCGATGAGAGGCACTACCAACAGATTGGCTACGATGGAGATAATCGGGGCTTTTTGGAAATAATAGGCGATAATGGGGAAAGTCCCCAGCTGCGCCGACAGAGAAACCAGGAGTCCTGAGCAGATCCATCTTGCCCAGGGTGGAGATGTGGCCTTCAGAAATGGAAGCAGTAACTCCTTGAGTCGTCCATGAAGGTAGACGATGCAGAGGGTGGCCACAAAGGAAAGCTGAAAACCCAGCTCGAACAAGAACAGGGGGTTCCAAATCAAGATGATCAGGCCGGCGAAGGCGATGGCGTTTAGCAGATCCGACTCTCGCTCCAACAGACGCCCCACCATGATCACACTGGCCATGATGGTCGCCCTGACCACCGATGGCCGTAAATCGACCACGAACATGTACAGAAAGATGAGATTCAGGGTGAGCAGAGTAGCCACCGTCTCCCGCAGACGAAGGGCGCAAAAAAGTGAGTAGAATATTCCCACGATGAGGCCCACGTGAAGACCTGAAACGGCCAGTACGTGAATGACTCCCGAGTCGGAAAAGGCCTCCGTCACCTCAGCGGGCAACCTCCTTCTTTCCCCCAACAAGACGCCTCTCAGCAAAGCGCCCGGAGAGCCCTTTAAGGTACGGTCGATCGTCCGGTTCAGATGCCGGCGCACCAACCGCACCACTCTCATCGGCCACCCCACCGACTCTTTGCTCACCTCCTGGATGGATTCCGGGCGCAGGGTCATCAAAACATGGATGGAGCGGCGGGCCAGATATGCCCGGTAGTCGAATTCACCCGGGTTTCGGGCCTGCGAGGGAACCCGCAGACGACCTCGGATCCGAACCTGGTCGCCATAGGCAAGCTGTCCTGTAAAATCCCTGACAGTGAGCCAGATCTTCCCGCAGGTCCTGACTGTCCCGGTGCCATGGTCAATGGCGGTTGCCTCAAGGATCAGGGTGGCATTCTTGTCCTTACGCACAGGATCAGAGATAACTCTGCCCTGAATGACCACAGGATCCGGGGCGTCTCTATAATTGAGGATGTGATGGGAGGGGAAATTACGGGAAAAGGCCTCGTGCTGCAGACAGGCCACCAAGAAGAAAGCCGCAGCCAGAAGCCAAGAGGAAATTGCTATGGTCCTCCGCCGGCGAAGGCACAGGGAAAGGCCCAAAAGAAGCGCGGCCAGTACCAACAGCAGCCCTATTGGCGGGTCAGCATTATACCCGGCCAGGATACCCGCCGCATACAGGATAACCGCCTGTAAAGCGGGGCGACGTGTGCGAGGCATCATCGATGAGAGATAGTGGGTTGTCGATCACAGGGCTGTGCCACAAAGGCACCGGCGCAGCCATTTCACCTCCGCGCTCCGCTCTTTTTATTCCGCCAACGAGATAAAAAAAGTGTTTACAAAGAGAGAATCTCAATTCCCTCCCTTTTCAAAAGGGCTGCCGTCACTCCATCGCCGGCAACCAATCGGTCACCTCGACAGATCTGGCCACAGCCACAGGATGGGCTCTCCTGTCTCAACAGGGCCCTGCCAACCCCGCACAGCCTGGCGATTTTAACAGTCTGCTGAGCCCCCCTGATGAACTGTGCGGTGACGTCTGTTCCATCTTCAGTGAGGATTTTTGATCTGCCGGCTAACACATCCTCTCCGCTGCCGGCAACGATCTCGGCAGGAGGCCGCGGGGTGGACAGGCCGCCAAGTTGCTCGGGACAGACCGGCACGATCTTCTCAGAACCGATAAGCTCCATCGCCTCTTCCATCAAACAGTTGCACCCATCATAACGGCAGTTGATCCCCAAAAGACAGGCGCTGACCAGTATGCTCATGGGCCACCTCAATAAAAATGCCGATTGGCTTTAGACAATCGGCAAAAGCAAAAAATCATCTTTCGATCTCCTGGAGAAAAAACATGGCGGCGCGATCGAAATCTCGCTCAATCCACGATGATGTCCGGCAAAATGTGCTTCATGGGATTAACATGCTGACCATTGACCCGCACTTCATAATGCAGATGCGGGCCTGTGGAGCGCCCACTGTTGCCCAGTGTAGCAATAACCTGCCCCCGCTTTACCTGCTCTCCCTTTTTCACCTTGATGGAGTCCAGGTGTCCATAGGCGGTCTGGTATCCGTACCCGTGATCCAGCACCACCATCCAGCCGTATCCGCTCTTCCGCCCTCTCTCGGCAACCCTCCCCGCAGCAGTGGCGATAACAGGGGTTCCTACACGATTGACGATGTCGAGCCCTTGATGAGGACGGCGACGTCCGGTGAAAGGATCAATACAGGGCCCAAAACCTCGAGACACATGGCCGGCAACAGGCCAGATGGTCGGGGTGTGCTCCAGACGTTCCCGGTTATCTCTAAAGACAGCCTCTACTTCCTGAAAGCTCTGCTTCTCCAGCTTTACCTGGCGAAGAAGCTGATCCACGTCCGCCATGGTAAAGTCGGGCGAGGTCGCCGGACCATCCAGGGACATAGCTGGACCATCGAGACCCTCAAACCTCTGGCCACCGACGCCAACTTTTCTGACGTCGGGATCGATCTGGGGAAGCTCTGCTATGATCCGCAGGGTCTTCTCTCTCTCCATCAGATCGGCCATCTGCGCCTTAAATACCGAAACACTGCTGTCCAGAACGGCCAGCTGATCGATGAGATATGAGTTTTCTCTGCGCAGTCGCGCCAGAGCCACGGCATCCTTGGCTTTTCCCAAATATTGAACAGCCAGAAAAGCGGTGGTGGCCAACAACATAAAAAGGCATACCATCACGATCCACACATGGGTCGAGGTCGCCCACAGGCGTTTCACCTCGCCATGGTCCTGGGGAACTAAAAGTAAGGAAAACCGTCTTTTCCTCATCAGGTCATACCTCTTAATCCATATTTAAAAAAAAGCAACCGAATTGCCCAACAATAATACCTTCGGTTGCAATTGTCAAGAACTTTTTAGTCCGATGTGAAATTAGCTGAGGAATCTTAATGCATATAGGCTCTCAACCCTTTGCTTCGAGAGGTGTGCCGCAGCCGTCGAATGGCCTTCTCTTTAATCTGTCTCACCCGCTCACGGGTGAGCCCGAACTTGCCGCCTATCTCCTCCAAGGTGAAGGCTCGCTCCCGGTCGATCCCGAAATAGAGGCCGATCACCTCTGCCTCCCTGAGCGTCAGGGTATCCAGGGCCTTGGCAATCTCAATTTTCAGAGATTCATCCAACAGGGCATCATCCGGAGCTGGCTGTAGATCGTTGGTCAGCACATCCAGCAGAGAGTTGTTTTCCCCATGGGAAAATGGCGCATCCAGGGAAAGGTGACTGTTGGAGATCTTGAGAGTATCCGTTACTTCCAGAGCGGTCATCTCTAACTCTTTGGCGATTTCCTCGGTGCTTGGCTCTCGGCCGAATTCCTGCTCCAGTGTGCTGGAGGTCCTCCCTATTTTGTGGAGGGTGCCCACTCGATTCAGGGGAAGGCGGACGATGCGAGATTGCTCGGCCAGAGCCTGAAGAATGGCCTGGCGTATCCACCACACTGCATAAGAGATAAATTTGAACCCTCGTGTCTCATCGAATCTCTTGGCCGCCTTGATCAGACCAATATTGCCCTCATTCACCAGATCGGCCAGGGAAAGCCCCTGGTTCTGATACTGTTTGGCCACACTGACCACAAAACGAAGGTTTGCCCTGGTCAGCTTATCCAGGGCTTTTCTGTCCCCCTGGCGGATGAGTCGGGCCAGCTGGACCTCCTGCTCAGCCGTCAGCAGAGGCGTCTCGCCGATTTCCTGGAGATAGAGATCCAATGATCTGTTCTCATCCCGATGTCTGCGTTTTCGTCCATCCCGCATGCACAAATTCCTCAGTTAAGGTTACTGTATAGGTTTTTTCACTCAGGGAGCTCGATCCCCTATTCGGGCTTAACGGCCACGAAACTCGCCCGACCGTTCCGTTTGACATGAAAACTGATAGCTTTTTTCTGGCCTTCCAGAGAGTGCATTATCCGGCGATAATCCTCTATGCCGTCGATATCCTGAAGGTTTATCTTGAGGATGATGTCCCCGGTGGCGATGCCACCGTCGTCTGCGGGGCTGCCCACCTCCACATGGGTGACCACCACCCCCCTTTCTTCCTCCAGACCGTATCTGCGAGCGATGTCGCCGTGCACGTCCTCCACCTCGAGCCCCAGCCAGGACGGTTTCCCCCCCTCCTGCTCACCCCCAATGGCCAGGTTCAGATATTCCCCTCGATCGCCTAAAATCACGGTCAGCCTCTCTCTCCGGCCCTCTCGAACCACCACAACGCTGACCTCGCTACCCGGACTCCTATCTGCCACCAACAACCGGAATTGCTTGACCGTTTTAATCAACTGGTCGTCAAATTCGACGATGACATCGCCCACCTTAAGTCCAGCTTTCTGTGCCGGAGTGCCCTCGCTGACCTGGCCAACCAGCACCCCCTCTGTGGACGACAGCTCCATGGCCTCGGCCATGTCGGGGGTAATCTCCTGGGGCAACATACCCAGATATCCCCTGATCACCTTTCCTCTGGCCCTGAGCTCATCGGCGACCTTTTTGGCCATATTGATGGGGATGGCGAACCCTATTCCTTGCCCTTTCACGTTAATGGCCGTGTTGATGCCGATGACCTCTCCGCGTATATTCACCAGGGGACCCCCGCTGTTGCCGAAATTGATGGAGGCGTCGGTTTGAATGAAATTCTGGTAGGCCGGAGTTCCTCCCACTATGTCCAGGTTGGAACGCCCCTGGGCACTGATCACCCCCACGGTCACCGTTCTGTCCAGACCAAAGGGGTTACCCACGGCAATAGCCCAGTCGCCCACTCGAATCTCGTCCGAATTTCCCAGGATGGCTACCTCTTGGGGGGACAGCAGCTCCTCAATCTCCAGTTTTATGAGGGCCACATCTGTCTCCTGATCCTGTCCGATGACCGTGGCCCGGAAATCCCGATTGTCGGAGAGGCGAACCTTGATCTCCTCAGCCCCCTGGATAACGTGATTGTTGGTCAAGATATGGCCCTGGCGATCGATGATCACCCCGGATCCCAGGCTCTGTTCCTTCATCTTGCGGCGCTGCTGAGGTTCACCCCTGCCCCTGTCTCGAAAGAACTCATCGGAGGGATCCTGGAAAAACCTAAAGGGGAACCACGGGATGATAGGACTCTCGGTGATCCGCTCAGCGCTGATGTTCACCACCGTGGGCTTCACCTTCTCGGCCACAGCCACGAAAGGGCTCTGGCCGAAATCTAGTCTGGTCGCCTCGGCCTCTGTGGTACTGGTAACCTCAGTAGCAGGCTGGGCTTGTGGCCGGGGCGAAAAGCTCAGGTTGGAGATGATCAGCACACCGATGATGATAAAAACGAGGGCCAGCAGGGTGGTGATCACCACGTTCTTGACCGTCTGAAAGGAACCATGCATGGACATCTTGTTTCTCCCTGGGGATGGTGCCGAAAAACCGGGGCCTCTTTATCCTTGTCTTTTAGCTGCTCTTCATGGCCATCTCCTAGATCACGTTGTGTTTTTTGCCCACCTTTGTGAAGGCGGAAACAGCCTTATCCAGATGCTCCCGGGTGTGACCCGCGGAGATCTGAACTCGAATCCTGGCCTGGCCCTTGGGAACCACCGGGTAATAGAAACCGATGACGTAGATTCCCTCATCCAGGAGATCTCTGGCCATATCCTGGCTCAGCTTGGCCTCGTGCAACATGATGGGGACGATGGGGTGAACACCTGGTTTGATATCAAAGCCGGCTGCGGCCATCTTCTCCCGAAAGTACCTGGTGTTGCTCTCCAGTTTATCGCGCAAGTCCGTCGTTTCGCTGAGCAAATCAAAAACGGCGATGGAGGCACCCACCACGGCAGGAGCCAGGGTGTTGGAGAACAGATAGGGGCGGCTTCGCTGCCGGAAGAGCTCGATGATCTCCCTGCGGCCGGAGGCAAACCCTCCAGAGGCTCCCCCCAGGGCTTTCCCCAGAGTTCCGGTGATGATATCCACCCGTCCCATCACCCCCCGGTGCTCGATGGAGCCTCGGCCGGTCTTGCCCAGAAATCCGGTGGCATGGGCGTCATCGACCAGCACCAGGGCGTCGTACTTATCGGCCAGGTCGCAGATCTCATCAAGCTTGGCGATGTCCCCGTCCATGCTGAAAACACCATCGGTGGCGATGAGCCTGTACTTAGCACCTTGGGCCTCTTTCAGTTTCTCTTCCAGATCGTGCATATCGGCATGGACGAAACGATACCGCTGAGCCTTGCACAGGCGAATCCCGTCGATGATGGAGGCATGGTTAAGAGCGTCGGAGATGATGGCGCAATCCTTGTCCAAAATGGGCTCGAAAACGCCACCATTGGCGTCGAAGCAGGCCGCATACAGAATTGTGTCGTCCGTCTGCAGGAATTGAGATATCTTCCGCTCCAACTGCTTATGGATGTCCTGGGTGCCGCAGATAAACCTCACCGAGCTCATCCCGTAGCCCCATTCATCCAGCGCCTTATGGGCCGCCTCTATGACCTTGGCGTGGGAGGAAAGCCCCAGGTAATTGTTGGCGCAGAAATTGATCACCTTCTGGCCACCCGTGACGGTGATCTCTGCGGCCTGTGGTCCCATGATCACCCATTCTTCTTTATAGAGCCCGTCCTGGCGAATACCCTGCAGCTCCTTCTGAAGATCCTGTTCCAGTTTTCCGTACATCTTCACCTCCCACACTATGGCTACTTAACATATTGCTTGAGATGCTCTCTTTAACAACACCTCCAACAACGCGTTCTGTCTTATGACATGCGGGCTTTAGCCTTTTCGTATTCCCCGCGATCGGGGAAAAGAACCACCTTGGCCGACTTGCGCGGTCGCTCCATCATCACCTCAAAACCCCTCTCATACTCCTTGAGAGAATACAGGTGGCTGATGACTGGCGCGATGTTCAGACGGCCCGAGGCTAACATGTTGCGAACGCGAAACCAGGTGTCGAACATCCTCCGCCCGTTGATCCCATGCACCTGGGCACCCTTGAAGACGATGCCGTTGTTGTAGTCGATGGGTGTGGGAGAAACGGAAGCCACACCAAAGGCCGTGAAACGTCCGCCCTTGCGGAGCACCTTGAACCCTTCATCCAGAGCCTGAGGGCTGCCGGCCATATCCAGGACGATATCAGCACCGTATCCATAGGTGTGGTCCATGATGTACTGGATGCGGTCCACATCGTCCCGGTTGGCATACAGCAGGTGATCGGCACCCATACGTTTCCCGATGTCCATGTTGAAATCGTACTTGCCCACCAAAAAGATGTTGGTCACACCACAGACCCGGGCCACCCCAACGGAGAACAGGGCAATGGGTCCATCCCCGATAATGGCCATGCTCTTGCCAGCCACATCGTTATCCTCACCCAAAACCGCATATGTGGCATTGCCCAGCGGCTCCTGGACAGAGGCAAATTCGGGAGGAATAGCTTTGTCGTTAAGCCAGCAAACCGACTCTGGAATGGCGAAGTACTCGGCGAAGGCTCCGTCGCAGTCCACCCCCAAGATGGACAGGTTCGCGCAGATGTGTTCCTGACCCGTAAGGCATTGGATGCACCGCCGGCAGGGAATGTGGGTCTCGGCGGATATGTAATCGCCAACCTTGACCGTCCTTACCTGATTACCCACCTCGACCACCTCCCCGGCCACCTCGTGGCCCAGAATCTGGGGCAGGTTCTCTCTTCCGATACGTCCATCAGACCACGGATCCCACTTATAAATGTGCACATCGGTGCCGCAAATAGATGTGGCCTTCACTTTGACCAGAACCTGATCGGGCGAGATGCGGGGAAGATCCACGGAGAGCCACTCCGCTCCCAGGGCGGGTTGTGTCTTCACCACAGCTTGCATCTTCTCCGACATAAGTTTGACCTCCCTTTCGCCAACCCGAGTTTACGACGCTGGCAAGGCTACATGCAGAAAAAGGGACAAAGGAGGGTTCTCGGGGGCTGGTCCGTCTCCTGCCTTTCTCTGTCCCTTTTCGGAAATTGTCGCTGCTCCTAACTTAGGCCAGGGCTCCGCATCTTGCTCGACCACCCCTCACCTGTCAGGAGAGCCTGGTGACAGAACAGGAATGCCCTCCGGCCAGTTTCAACTGAAAGGCACTTTAAATTTTAACACAACCGGTCTAAGTTGTCAACAGAAAATTTACCATCTAGAGAAACTTTTTTTTCTACTCCTCCTCACCCTGTAATTCCTCGGCTTTCTTAAAAGCCTCCTCGCCCTCGGTCTTCATGCCCTTTTTGATGTAGATGATCCCTAATTGGTACCAAGCGTCACCATTGTCAGGTTCAAGCTCGATGGCCTTCTCCAGGCTGGGCTGAGCTCCATCGAGATCGTCCAGGGCCACCTGAGCAATGGCCAGATTAAACCAGCCGTCTATATCCTCTGGGTCCAGCTCAGTCACCTTCTGGAACAGGGGAGCCGCTTCCTCAAAATCCCTGATCTCCTGGGCATAGAGAACACCCAGGTTATAGAAAAAGTCCTTGTCCTCGGGATAAGCCTCCATGGCCTGCTGATACACGGCGATAGCCTGGTCCAGAATAGACTTAATCTCCTCCTCGGCCGGCGTCGAATCCTCCCCGCTATCGGCAGCCACAAGATCGGCTCGCCGGGCCCGGGCCAGGCTTTCCAGCGAACGAGCCCGCAGCGAGAGGGCGCTCTTGTTCTCCGGCTCCAGTTCCAGCGCACCCCCGAAAAGGTCGGCGGCTCTCTGGACCTCTCCTCTATTAAGCAGGATCACCCCGGAGTTAATCCTGGCAGACACGTTTTCAGGTTGAAGTTCCAGGACTTTTTCGTAGGCCTCCAGCGCCTGGTCAAGACTGTCCATATTCGTGTAGGCATAGCCTAAATTGTTGAAGCCATCCGCCTGCCGATCATCGATGACAGTGGCCGTTTTGAACTCCAACAGCGCCTTGGCAAAATCCCCGTCCTTCCCGGCTCCAACCCCACGATTGAAGGCCATGACCCATTTTTCCTGACGGATATTCTCGATGTCCGTCTTCCACTTCGCACTTATCTCCAGAGATTTCTCAAACTCCCTCACCATAGCCTCGTACATTCCCTTTTCCCCGTAAGCTCTTCCCAACAAGAAGCGCGCCTCAGCGTTCCGGGGCTCCCGTTGTACCGCTAACTCCAACTGTTGCTGAGCGTTGTCCCAGTCCTGCTGCTGAATATATACCTTGGCTCCGGTTAAAGCCGGGTTCTGGCAGCCAGCCCACAGGGCAACACCGGCCAACAGGATCAAAGAAAAAGCCAATCTGAATCTCCTCATTTTCTCCCCTCCTGAAGAAAAAAAACAAGGGTCCTCTGCTCACCAGTCTTACCAGCGGAAACGAACGGAGTACTTTAAAACCGTCTCACCGTCTCCGGGCACGAGCAGGGGAAACTCAACGGTTCGCGAATCTTTTTTACGGTGGTCATGGGTGAATGAGGTGATCTTCCAATCACCCCATAGCCCTTCCACGACCACCACCTCTACAGACTCCTCCTTATGATTGCGCAATTTCAGCTCATACGTCTCCTCCCTAGAACGGTCGGTGATCTTCCTGTACTCCACCTGCTTTCTCTCTCCCACTATGTCGAAGGCGTTGCCCAAAAAGACTCGCACTTTCTCGTCTTTAGGAGTGTGATCGATGAGGTCCTCGCCGACGAACTGAAGGCTCTGATCCTCATCCTTTTTGTAAACGCGCAGTTTGCCCTGGGGCAACGGTATGCCCAACCCATTTTGTTTGTTGTTCTTGAACTCCAAATTGATCCGCACCTTGCTTCCGTCCTGAACCCCGTTATAGGTGAGAATCTTCTTGACCCGCACATCTGCATTGGGAAACAGTGTAAGCTGCTTGATCTGATTGTCTTTGACCGTGGCTGGCCGGTTCAGAGTGTACATGTGGTACTCGAAAAAGGCCTTCTCCTCAAACTGGGGCACGCCCTTGCCGGCGACATCCATCGCCAAACCTCTCCCTTCGGGAAATCTGGGAGCAGCCCTCACCCGGTGAACCTCTCCAGCCACCAGCTTCAATTTGGCATCGCGATAGGTCGCCCCCGATCGGTTGTCCAGAGAGACCCACCCCCCCAACTCCAACCTGGTGTCGTCTTCATTAATCGCTGCCACATACTCGGCGTGCCAGTTGACCCCATCGGTGAGATAGCTCACCTCGGTTTCGTGCTTGCCGGACCGCTGGCTATCCAGCAGCCATACCAATGTGGGACGGGTGATCAGACCCTCGGGCAGTTGCGGAAACTCCAAAACCTGAACCTCTTTGGCCTTGATAATTTTAATCTGGCCAGAGCTGTCCTGGATAATCAGATCATCGGCGGCGCTGAGCAGAGTCCCCTCATAGAACCGTTCCTCTTTGGCCAGAAGTCTGATCTGCCTGTCCAGGTACTTCTGGAGGAGCTTGCCAGAGCTGACCAGATCGTACTCGTAGTTCTGCTCCAAAATAAGCACCTGATCAGGTGCGGTCAGAGATTTGAAGCGCACAGAGGTGGGGTCAATCCTGGCGGCCACATCCTTGAACCGAACCGTTTCCGTACCTTTGGAGAGCTCGATGCTCCGCACCTCCCGAACCAGGGCAAAGTCCTGGTTGTAAACTGTCAGGGCCACCTCATCGGCCCAGGCCAACCCTATGGACAAAATAAGGGTCAGGCCACCGAGGACCATCACGAGTCCCTTCACGTCAACCTCCTCATGTTTCATAAAAGTGAGCGGACGAGCCTCGAAAGACAGATTAAAAAGGGGGGTTACTGGGCGATGAGCTTGAGGTTCTCCTGCAATTTCGCCAGCCTCTGATCCAGTTCCTCGCCCTTGGCCCGCTCCCGGCTCACCACCTCCCGGGGCGCCCTTCTCAGAAAATCTTCATTACTCAGTTTTTTGCTTATCCCAGCCAACAAACCGGAGATGCGCCCGATCTCCTTTTCCAGGCGCAGCCGCTCAGTATCCAGGTCGATCAACCCCTCCAGGGGCACGAAGACCTCCACACCCTTCACCACAACCGTGGCCGTGGCCTTGGGCCTTTCTACCTCTCGGTCCACCACCAACTCCTCGATCTTGGCCAGTTCTAGAAGATAAAGGTGGTTGGCCTTTAAGCGCTCCAAAACCCTTTCATCCTCGACTTTCAAAAGCACCCGTGCCCGACGGGAAGGCGGAATACCCATCTCGGCCCGGATGTTGCGCACCGCCCCAATTACATCTTGCAGATAACCAACCTCCTCTTCTGCCTGCGCATCCAGCTTAGCCCGATCGTACCGGGGCCAGCTGGCCACCATCAGGCTCTGCCCCTCATGGGGCAGGTGCTGCCAGATTTCCTCGCTAATAAATGGCATAAAGGGGTGCAACAGCCTCAAGGCCCCGTCTAAAATAGCCGTGGTGACCCACAGCGCCGCCTCCCTGTCCGCTCTGTCCTCTAATCCGTACAGTCGGGGCTTGACCCACTCTAAATACCAGTCGCAGTATGCATGCCAGAAGAAGTCGTATATCTGATGGGCTGCCTCGTTTAGACGATACTTCTCCAGGGATCTGGTCACCCCACTCACGGTTCTCTGAAAGGTGCTCATGATCCAGCGATCCACCAGGGTAAGCTGGATTTTCTCCGGGTCTACCTGGTTTTGGTCGAAGTCCTTCAGGTTCATCTGAACCAACCGCGATGCATTCCAGATTTTGTTGGAGAAATTCCGCCCGATAATCAGCTTATCCTCGGAAAAGTAGGCATCTTGCCCCTCAGCGGTGATCAGGATCATGCTCAGCCTAAGAGCGTCGGCCCCGAATTCCTCGATGATCTTCGTGGGATCCGGAGAATTGCCCAAAGACTTGCTCATCCAGCGGCCCTGCTCGTCCTTGACCATCCCGTTGATGTACACGTGGGGGAAAGGAACCTCTCCCATGAACTCCATGCCCGCCATAACCATACGAGCCACCCAGAAAAATATGATGTCCGGTCCGGTGACCAAAACATCTGTGGGATAAAAAACCTTCAGCTCGGGAATCTCTTCCGGCCATCCCAGCGTGGAAAAAGGCCATAGCCATGAAGAGAACCAGGTGTCCAGGACATCCTCGTCCTGCCGGAGCTTGCTGCTCCCACATTTGGGGCACCTGGCCGGCTCTTCTTTGGCGGCGACAACCTCTCCACACTCCTCACAGTGCCAGATGGGAATCCGATGTCCCCACCAAATCTGGCGGGATATGCACCAATCGCGAATATTCTCGATCCAATTCAGGTAAACCTTGGTCCAGCGGCTGGGATAGAACTTTATCTTTCCCTCCTGCACAACTCTTTTGGCCTGTTCGGCCAGCGGCTTCATCTTCACAAACCATTGATCGGAGAGATAGGGCTCGATGGCCGTGTGACAGCGGTAGCAATGACCCAGCGCATGCTGGTGGGACTCGACCTTGACCAGAAGATCTCGCTCCTTGAGATCGGCCAGAAGCCGCTCCCGACACTCGAACCGATCCATCCCCTGGTAATCCCCCGCGTTCTCGTTCATGGTGGCATCCGGGTTCATGATGTTGATCGATTCCAGACCGTGCCGCCGACCCATCTCAAAATCGTTTGGGTCATGGGCAGGCGTAACCTTGACGATGCCGGTCCCGAACTCGGGGTCGACGAAGTGGTCGGCGATGACCGGTATCTCCCGATTAAGGATGGGCAAAATGATCTTTTGCTTCTGTAGCTCCAGATACCGCTTATCCTTGGGACTGACGGCCACGGCGGTGTCGCCCAGCATCGTCTCCGGACGGGTAGTGGCAACGGTGATGAAATCCCTGCTGTCCTTGATAGGATATTTGATGTACCAGAGGTTCCCACCCAGCTCCTGGTGCTCCACCTCTTCATCAGACAGGGCCGTGCGGCAGCGCGGACACCAATTGATGATGTACTTGCCGCGGTAGATAAGACCCTTCTGGTAAAGACGCACAAAAGTCTCCCGGACGGCCCGAGAGAGACCCTCGTCCATGGTAAATCGCTCGCGATCCCAGTCGCAGGAACAGCCCAGCTGCTGTAGCTGCTGGATGATCTTGCCCCCGTAGTTTCGCCTCCATTCCCAAACCCGCTCCAAGAACTTCTCGCGGCCCAGGTTCTCCCGCTTCAACCCCTCTTTGGCCAGTCCCTTCTCCACCACATTCTGGGTGGCGATACCCGCATGATCGGTGCCGGGCAACCAGAGGGCGTTGAACCCGTCCATCCGCTTCCATCGAATCAGAATGTCCTGAATAGTGTTGTTTAATACGTGACCCATGGTCAGAATGCCGGTGACATTGGGCGGGGGAATCACGATGGTGTAGGATTTTTTAGATGAATCGACCGGGGCGTGGAACAGCCCATGCTTCATCCAGTAGCTATACCACTTTCGCTCCACCCTATGGGGATCATAACGTTTATTCAGGATCGTCTCGGCCAATCTCAACCTCTCTTTCAGGCCTGGCAGAAAACCGGGGCGCAAAGTGAGCTCACCCGTCGAGAAGCTAACAATAATAACAAAAATAAATCCCTCTGTCAACCCGTTTGTTAAGGCGCTAAAAAAAACTCTCCTGAGCTCCTGGGGGCAAGGTCAGTTCTCTCCACAAGTCCCTTCTTCTTTTAGGCTTTTCCAGATCTGGGCAGCTCGCTCCCGGAGGAGAGAAAGGGGTACGTCGTTAACGATGAGGTGATCGGCCAATTTGGATTTATCCGGCGAGGGAAGCTGGGCAGCCATGCGATCCCGGACCTCCCCGGCGGAGAGACCCGTATGCTCCATCAACCGCTGGCGCCTGAGGTGCTCAGGAGCCTCCACCACCACCAGTTTATCCACCAGCCCGAGGACTCGACATTCCACCAGCAAGGCGGCATCCACCACCACAATCCCCCGATAGTCCGATTGGCGCAACTGAGCTAATAGGCCCTTCAGCCGAGCCAGGATGGGAGGGTGGAGAATCCCGTTAAGACGCTCGCCACCCCGACGATCCCGGAAAGCCAGTCTGCCTAGTTCCCGACGGTTCAGGGAGCCGTCGGCCTGCAGAATTCCCGAACCGAAGGCCCCTGCCAGATCCTGAAGAATCCGGGGGTCCTTCTCCAACACCTCCCTGGCAATCTGGTCGGCATCGATAAGCAGAGCTCCCCACTGGGCGAACATCCTGCTGACAGTGCTTTTTCCGGCGCCAATGCCGCCGGTAACACCAACAACCAGCATGGCCTAATCCCGTTCTCAGTGCGCCTCGTACCAGTTCTTCCCCACCCCAATGTCCACCTTGATGGGCACCTTCAAGCTCAGAGCATTCTCCATCTTGGAGCGGATCATCTCGCTCACCTGGTTCAACTCCTCCTTGGGGATCTCGAAAACCAGCTCGTCGTGGATCTGGATGATCATCTTGGCCTGCCAACCTCTTCCCCTCAACTCCCGGTCAATCTCAATCATGGCCACCTTGATCAAATCAGCAGCGGTGCCCTGGATGGGCGTGTTGACGGCCGTGCGCTTGGCAAAGGCTACCATGGAGCTCCGGTCGCTGTTCAGCTCGGGCAAATATCTTCTGCGGTTAAGCAATGTAGTCACGTACCCCTTCTTCTGAGCCTGCTGGATGGTACCCTCTACATACTCCTTGACTCCGGGGTAGAGCTTAAAGTAGTCCTCGATGAACCGACCGGCCTCCTGAGCGGTGATCTCCAGCTGCCGGGCTAAGCCGTAAGGGCTCATCCCGTACATGATCCCAAAATTGACCACCTTGGCCTGACGACGGAGCTCAGGGGTCACATCCTGCTCACAAACCCCGAAGACCAATGCGGCCGTGCGGGTATGCACGTCTTCATCTCGACGAAAAGACTTCAGCAAGGTAGGATCCTGAGAGAGATGGGCCATGATGCGCAGCTCTATCTGGGAGTAATCGGCGGAGAGAATATGGTGATTCTCGTCGGGTGCGATGAAAGCCTGACGGATTTTCTTGCTGAATTCGGTGCGCACGGGAATATTCTGCAGGTTGGGCCCACTGCTGGACAGCCGGCCAGTGGCCGTCACGGTCTGGTTAAAAGATGTGTGGATACGCCCTGTTCGGGGGTTTACCATACGCGGCAGGGCATCCACATAGGTGGATTTCAGCTTCATCAGCTGGCGGTAATCCAGAAGCTTCCGGGGCAGAGCATGCTCTCGAACCAGCTCCTCCAAAACCTCCTCTTTTGTGGAATATCCGGTCTTGGTCCGCTGGATGATGGGCAGATTCAGCTTCTGGAACAGAATTACGCCTAATTGTTTGGGTGAGTTAATATTGAATTGTTCACCAGCCAGATCATAAATCTGTTCTATCAACCCGTTCAGTTCCTCCTCCAATTCCTGGGACATCTCCCGCAGGAAATCCACGTCCAGGCAGACCCCATTCATCTCCATCCGGGCCAGAACCTCTACCAGGGGCATCTCCACCCGGGAAAAAAGATCCAATACACCCTGCTCCTCCAGCTTCTCCTGCAAGATGTTCCATAATCTCCAGGTGAAGTCGGCATCCTCACAGGCATACCTGCAGGCTAAATTGACCGGGACCAGGGCGAAGCTTTTCTGCGCCTTTCCCTTGCCGATAAGCTGCTGCAAAGGAATCTTCTTGTGGCCCAGATGTTCCAGGCTGAGCAGATCAAGGTTATGCCTACGAGCCGAGGGATTGAGCAGGTAGGAGGCCACCATGGTATCGAATTCGATGCCACACAGGGGACAGTCGTACCGAGCCAGGACAGTGAAGTCGTACTTGATGTTCTGACCACATTTCTTGGCCTCTCCATCGGCCAGAATAGGTCTCAGTCCGTCCAGAACCAGCTTCAGATCCAAGTTAGGCCCCTGGTGATGGCCCACAGGAATGTAGTAAGCCTGGCGGGGTGCAGCGCAGAAGGATAACCCCACCAACTCCGCCCTCATGGGATCAACTGAAGTGGTCTCCAGATCCAGAACAAAGGAACCGGCCTTCCTCAAACTATCCAGCAGGCGGGAGAGATCCTTCCGGGTTGAGACCAGCGAGTAAATCACTTCCTCCTCGTCATCCTCCACCGAGATCTCTCTCATCAGGCTGGTGAACTCCAGCTCCCGGAATAGCTCGAGCAATCTCCGGCCGTTAAACTCCCGCAACCGGAGATCCTC
>DAOVRJ010000093.1 GCA_030628225.1 Candidatus Zixiibacteriota bacterium
ATGCTCGCCGTACAGGGCGCGGAAATCGCCTCGTTTTACCTGCTCCCAGAGAGGAGATAGGGTCTGGTAGGTGGCGACGGGAAAAGCCCGCTGGAATTCCTCCCAGTCGCGGATCATCCCGGCTCCATGTTGATGACCGTACCGTCCCTGATCGTACCAGAACAACAGATTCCCCAGCACCCGTTCCTGCACCCTGCGGGCATCCTTCAAGGCCCAGCGCCATGAGGCCAGAAGAGCTTCAAACGTTTCTCGGTGTTCGGACATGATCGCCCCTGGAAAGTGATTCGTGGATCGGGATATCGCTGCTCGTAACAAGACCAGATCCCGGATCCTGGATTCTAAATGCTGTATGCTGGTTTGGAAGTTCGCGTTTGTCGTAAGTCGTGAATCGCATCTCGTTCGCGCCCCCTACTCAGCGCCTGCCGAAACCATGTGCACCACCTGCTGCGGGAAGGGGATCTCGATGCCGTTCTCGTCAAAAGCTTCCTTGATCTTGCGGGTGAGATCGCAGCGCACGGACCAATAATCCTCCCTTTTTGTCCAGTGGCGGACCAGGAGATTGACGCTGGAATCGGCCAGCTCAGAGACCATAATTTGGGGAGCCGGGTCGGAGAGTATCCTGGTGTCTTCTTTGATCAGGCTCATCAGAACCTCTATTGCCTTTTGGATGGAAGAACCATAGCCGATGCCAACGGTAAGGCTCAGCCTTCTGGTGTCATAAACGGAGAAATTCTTGATAATGTCCCCGTAGATCTTGCCATTGGGCACCAATATCTTGACGTTATCCGGGGTGGCCAGTACGGTATTAAATAGCTTGACATCTTTCACCGTACCGGCCACACCGGCGGCGTCGATAAAATCTCCGACTTTAAACGGGCGAAACACAAGAACCAGCACGCCGGCGGCGAAATTGGACAACGAGCCCTGCAGGGCAAAACCTATGGCAAAGGTCGCGGCGCCCAATACGGCCACAAGAGAAGCCGTCTCCACGCCGAATTTGCCCAGCACAGCGATGATGACGAAGACTATGACCAAAGCATACGTCAAGTTCCCGGCGAAGGAGACGATAGATTCATCTGTTTTGGTCCTGGCCAACATCTTCCGCACGACCTTGCGGATGACGCCGGCCACGATGCGGCCGATGATCAGTATGAGGATGGCACCGATGACCTTCAGACCATAGACGGTGGCGAACTCGGTCAATTGCTCAATAACCCTTTCCATAATAACCTCCTTTCGCTTTTGAGGGGGATTACACTGCGTTCCTCGGGTATGGTTAAATTAGCTTATAGGTCAGCCCCAGAGATAAGGTCTGCTTGAAACGTCCTCCCAGATCCACCTCCTTGTCATAGAGAAGCTGCATGTAGAGATTTACCATCAAGTACTTGGTGATGTCGGCCGTGAAGATATTCTCCCAGTTGACATCCGGGGACTTCCAGTATTCCTCATTGGGCAACCCTTTCAGCTCGTCCGCCTGGGAACTGAACAGGGCTTGAAAAAGGGTGATCTTGCTGGAGATAGTGATTTTTTCATCTGCCATAGGAGATTGAAACTCGCTGACGAATTCGATACCGCCATCGTTGGCAGTTTTGGTCTCCCGCCTTGCGTTCAGAGTATCTACCAGGACGTCGCGGTTTACATACTGCCTCAGTCCCATGCCCAGCCGGGCAGTCCACTCCCGCTTCTCCTTCTTGATCAGAACCTTGATCGCTCCAAAGCTCTCGGTGAATTTGAGCGGATTGAGATAACGATCTTTCTGCGCGTCGCTGGCATCAAGAAACTGGCTCTCCAGCCTGCCGGCGGCGAAGGGATCTGCTAATCCACCCAGGGTGAAACTGAAAAGAGTCTCAAAATCGATGAGATCGGTGGATTTGTCCGGCCTAGCCCATCTCTTGGTCTCCCTGTTCTGGCTGTGGGTCTGGCCGAAGGAGAGCTTGAGAGTGTTCTTGTTGTGAACTTTAAGATGGAGCTGGTTCTCCACCAGAGAGTTGGAGTTGAAGGTCCAGGATAGAGCTCCGACTTCTCCGCCAGTCCAGTTATCGCTGTATGCAGTCTGGGTCATGGTCAGGTTAGCGTCCACGGACTTGGTCCAGGGGTCAGCCGCGGGGGCTGAGGCCATGGTCAGAATAAACGTAATGGTCATCACGACAACGGGTGTTCTCATTGGCATCCCTCTTCCTCAGGTGGTAGAGGATATTTTCTGCTGAGTAAAAAAGGCTTCACCTTTGTATAACCAGGGACTGTTTCTATTTAACTCCGCGTATGCACTTGCAGAACCCATGATAGTTGGCACAGATGCCACCCATCAGACAGAATAGACCCCAAAAGAGGGGGCGGAAAAAGATGTGCGCCAAAATTGGCTTGGAGTAAGGTAAAAGATAGATACCCCAGGTGATCAAAACGCACCCCAGCACGATACAGGTATGGCCGAAAACGATGAGGGCAACGCGATTCTGTCGCCAGCCTAAAAAACAGAGGGCACCGCCGATGAGAAAGGGGACCAGGCCGATGAGGCCATTGCCGCTTATCAGTAAAAAAATCCCCAAAACGGTCAGAATGACCCCTAAAATAAAGCCGACAATACCACGTGGTCGCATCTATTCACCTCTTTAATATCCGCTAATCTCTTCAGCACCATGTTTGCTGAAAGCTCGGAAAAAAGGCAGCGCGATTTCACCTCTCCCCCCACAATTTCCCCAACACCCTGGCCACTAATCGGCACTTGGAGGGACGGTGATCCAGAAAGCTATCTGGTCTTTCAAGTGCTGAACCGCGATAAATCCGTGGATGACGATAATAACGCCGTTTATAATCAAAAACAGATCATTGAAAATCCGTTTAACAGGTCTGCATCTCTTATCCCGGGTTTGAAATTACCCGTCACATACTGCGAATCCCTGAGGACACTGCGTTTTCCTTCACCCTTCTATTATCCGCGACGAACAGCATGCGTATAGTAAATAAATCAACTCCAGACAACAAGAGTTTTTCTCCATTCACATACAAAAAGAGACAAGCACTTCAGTGCTCGCCCCTTTTATACTGAAGTTCTGTTCTTTCTTCTGGGAATCAAAAACCTAACCGGATCGTTACTCCAGATACGGCCGAAGAACTCGGCTGCGGGAGATGTGACGGAGCCGGGAGATGGCCTTATTTCTGATCTGCCGTACGCGCTCACGGGTTAAATTCAGCCGATCCCCGATCTCCTCTAAGGTCATGGAATCTTCCCGTTCGATGCCGTAATAGTATTTGATCACCTGCGACTCGCGGGGATCCAGTGTATCCAGACTGGTCTTGACCTGAGAAACCAGGCTGTCCTTCCACAGGCTTCGATCTGGCGCCGGCTGACTGCTGTCTACCAGGAGGCTCTTGAGATCCTCCTTGCTGTCACTTCTCAACGGAGCGTCCAGAGAAAGGTACACTTTGGAGAGGGCCAGGGCACTGGATACGTTTTCCTCCTCGGTCCCCAGCTTCTTGGCCAACTCCGCACATTTGGGGTCTCTGTGCAGCTGCTGCTGCAAACGGCTGGACTCCCGCTGAATTTTATGCAGCTGGCCGATCTTATTCTGGGGCAACCTGACGATCCGGGACTGCTTAGCCAGCGCTGCCAGGATGGCCTGTCTTATCCACCAGACGGCATAGGATATGAATTTGAAACCCTTGGTGCCGTCAAACCGCTTGGCCGCCTCGATCAGCCCCACATTGCCCTCGGCCACCAGATCTGCCAGGGACAAGCCCTGACCCTGAAACTGCCTGGCCACGCTGACGACGAAGCGAAGATTTGCCTCCACCAGCTTTTTCAGGGCCTCGCGATCGCCGCTCTTAATCTGATCGGCAAACTCGGCTTCCTGCTGGGCAGTGATAAGCGGCAGATCTTGTAAATCCCGCAAATACCGTTCAAATGCCCTTCGATCATCCATGATAACCACCGCCTCCGCTTCCGAGACTGCCTGACCATTCTTGCCCCTGAGATTGTTTAACTAATGCCATCATGATGGTATGTCTGACCCACCAGAGGGCGTAGGAGCGAAAACTAAGACCCTTGCTGCTGTTAAAATACTTGGCCGCTTCAACCAATCCCCGATTCCCCTCATCGATCAGGTCCTCCATAGATAGCCCATATCCCTGAAATTGCTTGGCGACTTTAACTACAAAGCTAAGATGGGCCTCCACCAATTCTCTCAAGGCCTGGTGATCGCCCTTTTTAATCTGTTCAGCAAGCATAGCCTCCTCCTTGGGAGATAGGAGTGGCAAATCTTGCACAAACTGCAGATATCGCTGAAATGCTCTGGGGTCATCCTTTCGGTCTCGTAATTCAACTATCTTGATTGCGGTTGTCTCAAGCAATTTGGGCTCTTACCCCCGTCGTTGAAGATCACTTTGTTCGCAGGGCGCGAGTGATGTGACATCGGGCAATATTATCGAAAAAGTGCAGCTTAACCCTGACCATCTTTTTAGAACCGCTCAATTGATCATTCTGCTCAGTATAAATATGCTATTTACCGCAGCAAAACCATCTTCCGTGTTCTAACAAAATCCGCCGACTGAAAATGGATAAAATAAACTCCGGACGGCAGGATTACATCTCGGCTGTCTTTGCCGTCCCATTTGATCTCATATTCGCCACCGGAAAAGGCTTCGTCGTATAACGTTTTAACCAATTGCCCCAGGCTGTTGAATATTACCAGTTTTACCTGCTTCAATTCTGATCCTGTCGTCGGGACGTCAAAACGGATGGTGGTTTCCGGGTTAAAAGGATTGGGATAATTGGGATAAAGTGCAAACTTTCCCGGTAATTCTTTGCTGGCGGTAATTGAGATTGTTTGGTGATAGGTGATAATCCCGCTATAATTGCGGTTTGCTAAACGGTAGTAGTAAGTTTTGCCGGCAGTTACATTCTGATCTACGAATTCATATTCATGGCCTTTGCTGCTGCTACCCTGTCCGCAAATTTGAGCAATTTGAACATAATCTTCGTTATCTTCACTGCGTTCTAACAGAAATGCCTCGTTGTTTATCTCCGATCCGGTCGTCCATTTGAGAGTAACCTGCCCGTTGCCGGCTATGGCAGTGAAAGAGGAAAGCTCGATCGGTAATGGATTATCACCTGCATCACCAATTGAATACTGACTGAATTCTGTTACCCCTGTCCTGGAAAACGTTCTACTTCCAGTATCATGGGTATAATCGGAAGTTATATCTGTCCAAGGGCTAACGGCATCTGCACGTTTTAGAAGATGAATAGCACCGGGAACGGTTATTCCCCCAATTCCACTGTAATCAAATACCACATCTGCAGTGACACTGCCGGTTTCCTCGATACCCCAAATAACATCTGAGCGATGAGTGATGCTGCCGGGGAAAGTTTCTCCGGTTACATCGCTGCTTCCATCACCGGTCTTGGAAAGGGTCAGATAGTTCGGAGGATCGCCGCCTTCGCTGATCGAAACCCGAACCTGCTGACCCGAAGCTCCGGCAGTTTCAGTCGTTCTGAAAACCCTTTCCCCCCCGTAAGCAGTACCTTTAGAATTTGTTGCATAAGCTCGCAGGTAATATGTAGTCGCCCCTGTTAAACCTGTAACAGAAGATGTAAAAACCCCTGTTCCAGCGCCGTCGCTGGTAAGAGAATCCAAGATAGTGGGACTTCCTGTTGTATTCCAGCAAACTCCGCGCACCGAGACCACATCTCCCCCATCGGAGGTGACATTGCCGCCGCAACTCGCTGTCGTGGTCGTAACAGCTGAAACAGCGGAGGTGGTCACCGTGGGAGTTGTGGCTGGACCTGTGTATGAGATATCATCAATCAGTAAAGCTGTTGAACCAATAGCTGCATATAATTGGTCAATATTGTTCCAGTTCAAAACAAGCTGCTGGAATGTTGTAGTAATTACACCTGCAGGATAGGTTTCACTGTAAATTTCAGAGCCATCACGATAGCCTTTTACATAAACCGTATAATTTGAACCGCCATAAAGTCTTACCCACATACTGGAGATACTGAACTCGTCTCCGCTTGCCAGGCCTAGCCGGCCCCCATTGGCCAGCATATACTTGGTACCGCTGTGCGCGTATCCGCTCAGGTTACCGAACCAGTTATTGCCGGTGATGTCCCAATCATATCCGTCTTCACTGAATTTCGTCTCACCTATGGTAACGGTTTCAAAACCCAGTTCGTGGGCAGGGGCAGAGGTTGAAAAAGCTACCATGGGTATCAGCATGAAAATGACAGCTACAGTCTTTTTCATCCTTTCCTCCTTTCCTCCAAAGTCTTGGACGGCTTTATGAACTTCTAACCCTTACTCTTGTTCCCTCGTGAAAAGTTTACTTGGTACGCAGGGCGCGAGTGATATGA
Organism: Candidatus Zixiibacteriota bacterium; assembly: GCA_030628225.1. Classification (GTDB taxonomy): domain Bacteria; phylum SM23-81; class SM23-81; order SM23-81; family SM23-81; genus DAOVRJ01. The sequence goes on from DAOVRJ010000093.1 coordinate 6,353, forward strand.
TAGCGGGCCACCTCGGCCAGGTCAGAGCTCCTGTCGATATTCACGACCTGGCGCCACATCTCCAACGCCCGATCTCGCTTTTGCATCTCCTGGTAAAGCAACCCCAGAAAAAGATACGCAGCACTATCTCTGGGCCGGGATTCCAGTATCTTCCGGTAGTATCCCTCAGCCTCATCGTATCGAGCCAGCCTACTGGCCGTAAGAGCCTTGATGTAAAGCGACCTCACCTGGTTAGGCACGTCCCGCAAAACCTCATCGGCCAGATCTTCAGCCCGCTCGAGACGGTCAGTATTGTCCTTGGGGTGAGGGCTCTTTTTATGCTCAGTGATCTCTGTTTCGCTATGCGGCCCCAGGCGACAGGCCTCTAAAAACTCCTCCAGGGCCTCTTGTTTAAAACGGTACCGGCTGGCGATCCGGTAAGCGTTAATCTTGTGGCTCTTGATGTAACGACGCAAGGTTACCGTGCTTATTCCCAGGAACTTAGCTGCTTCCCGTATGGTATACCATTTCTCCCGCGTCACCGAACATCTCCAGAATATCAATAGTTATCTTTCGTGATCAACTTTCATCTCCATTATAAAAGGTTGTCCCTCTTTTGTCAAGCTTTTTTTTCATTTTTTTTTAAATTTTTTCTCTCAGATCAACTAAATTGCCCGGGAAACCACCCACAGAACCAAATATTTTCATTGACAATCGCCGGAAAGAGAATATCTTGTCCATGAATCGGGATTTGGAGAAATACCTCTCTGGACAGCTCTCCGGGTACATCAGCTCTTTTTTTGCACCACCCCCATGCTCATTGGATCCATAAGCTAACTGTTCTTCACACTTTTCCGGGAGGCTCAGCCATGTTCAGCAAAATCATCCTGGATATAGAAACTGCCGGTGTCGACTGGGACACCCTGCCAGAAGATACGCAGAACTATCTTCTTAAGCGTGCAGAGTCAGAGAAAGATGTGCAAAAGACCAAAAGCATCATCGGCCTTTGGGCTCCCTTATCCAAAGTGGTGGTCATCGGTCTGCTCAATCCGGTCAGCAACAAGGCCATGATCCTCTCCCAGGGATCACCCGATGAAACTCCGGCAGAGAGCCAACAAGGCGAGATCTCCGTCTCCAATTTCCGCGGCGACGAGGCGACCATCCTGACCAGGTTCTGGGAGCTAATCCCCAGTTTCAACCACTACATCACATTCAATGGAAAGGGGTTCGACTGCCCCTTCCTGATGCTCCGCTCCCTGATCCTGGGCATCACCCCCACCCGCAACCTGGACACACGACGGTACAGCGTTAAACCTCATTGCGACCTGTTGGAGGTGCTGTCTTTTTTTGGGGCAACTCGCAAGTTCACCCTTCAGTTCTGGTGCCAAACCCTGGGCATCGAGGATCCCAAGACCAAGTTCGGGGATGGATCGCATGTTCAGGAGGCCTACAAGGAGGGAAGGATCGAGGATATCATCGAGTATAACCTGGCCGATCTGGTGGCCACGGCCCGTCTGTACCAGATGGTGGATGAGCATTTGCTGAGTGTCTGGGATAAGAGGTGAGTTTAGAGAGTTGAGCGAGTTTGGAGAGTTAAGAGAGTTGAGAGTTCGGAGCGCGGAACTGGGAGTGCGGAGTGCCACCCCATTCCACCACCCCAGTAAGCAGTCGGCAGGAAGCAGTTGGCAGAAATTGAAATGCAAGATGAAAAATGCAAAATGAAAAATGCAAAATGTGAATGGCAGTTGAACGCTGTTTTTACGAGTCTCGAGTCTCGGTCTTTCAGAGGGGGTAGCGGAAGACCGCGAGGCTGGCGGCCGGCCGAACGGGAGAGTGAGGACGGCATGGCCGCAGGCCATAGCCAGCCGGTGGCGCAAAGCGCCACGCGGGCTGAAGCGAGGGGGAGCCCTCCCCCTCAAAAACATCATTTCAAATTGCAAAGTGCAAATTTTAAATTGTAAATTTGCCCTTCCCCCACACTCTACCCCAGGGCGAGGGAACCTCGCCCCTACATTAACACTATTCCTTCCCTTTCACCAAAAAAAACCAGCCCGACGCAATGCATCAGGCTGGTCTCCTAGTACACCCCAATGTCGAGACTATCACAATCTCCACAAATAGCTGGCCTTGGCGAACATCCCATCTTGGGTAAGGCGGTAGTCGTGGTCGGTGCCCGCGCCGAAAACGTTCCCATAGCCGATGTAGAAGATGGTCACCGGGTCGAGCTGATACTTCAGAAGGAAATCCAGGACGATATCTTTGGAAAGCTCGTCCAGAGTGCCGTCCTCGTTATAATACTTCCGCCGGGAAACCTGCACAATGGTGCGCAAGGACAGCTCCCGGGAGAACTGGTAGGCGGCCCGAACGCGAAAGATACGCGCCCTGGCGAAGAAGCTGTCATCTGCCTGGCGGGTGACATCCTGGGCCAAGGGCCACATGTTCAGCTTCAGCCGGGAGGTGGGATAGAGATCCATCCACGGCTCCAGGTGCCAGTATTCGCCCGGCACAACCTCGTCG
>DAOVRJ010000041.1 GCA_030628225.1 Candidatus Zixiibacteriota bacterium
GAAGGGGGATGTTTCCCCCTCGCTTCAACCGGCGTGCTGCTTCGCAGCACCGGGGCGCTATCGGCGGCTACGCCGCCGATGCCGTTTTCCTTCACGTCAACCGGCACGCGCCCCTCGCCGTTCTCCGCTACCCCCTCTGAAAGACCGAGACTCGAAATTCGAGATTCGAAACTCGGGAACCGGGGACCGGGAATCGTAAAAAGAAAAATCACAACCCTAGGTTTATACGAATCTCGAGTCTCGAATCTCGAACAACGACCGGGAATCGGAAAAAGAGAAAAACATAGCCGTGGTCTTGATCATTACGGTTCCCGGGTTCCGATACCCGAACCACGATCCACGATTCCCTTCAGAAAGCTGCTGTGGAGAAAATTTATGACGCACCACAAAAAGTACCAGACTATCCTCGTTTCCCACGACGGTCCGCTAGCGCGCATCGCCCTGAACCGGCCCCAGGTGCACAACGCTTTCAACGAGACGATGATACGGGAGCTCCAGGATGCCTTCGACTCGGTGAAGGATGGCGCAGGAACACGAGTAGTGGTTCTCACCGGCCAGGGCAGATCCTTCTGCGCAGGGGCCGACCTGAACTGGATGAGAAAGGTGAAGGATTTCTCCTTTGAGGAGAACCTGGAGGGGTCCAAGCGGTTGGCCGAGCTGATGTACACTATCTACTCCCTGCCTCTGCCGACCATCGCCCGGGTGAACGGCGCGGCCATAGGAGGTGGCACCGGCCTGATGGCCGCCTGCGATCTGGTCATCGCCGCCCAGACGGCCAGGTTCAGCCTCAGCGAGGTCAAGCTGGGTCTGGTTCCGGCGGTTATCTCCCCCTATGTGGTCCGGCGGGCCGGGGAGAGCGCCTGCCGGGAGTTTATGCTGACGGGGGAACGGTTGGTGGCCGAAAAAGCCCAGCGTTTCGGGCTGGTCAACCAGGTGGTGCCCCTGGAGGATCTGGACAGGGCTGTCCAGGAGCGGGTGGAGCAGCTTTTAACCAGCGGGCCCGAAGCACTGAGCACCTGTAAGGAGCTTCTTCGCCGGGTCCCGGGGATGAGCTTTGACGAGGTGAGAGCTTACACCGCCGAGGTCATCGCCCGATTGAGAATCAGCCGGGAGGGCCAGGAGGGAATGTCGGCCTTTCTGGAGAAGAGAAAGCCGAAATGGACTGCTGAAAGCTAAAAACTGGGTGCTGTGGTCAGCAGGTTTGAGAACTCAACCCTTTCAGGACGAAGGTTATGGACCTGAGAAAAGTGCTTGTGGCCAATCGAGGCGAGATCGCCGTGAGGGTGATCAGGGCCTGTCGTGAGTTGGGTATTTCTACGGTGGCCGTTTACTCCGAGGCAGACAGGGAGTCACTGCACGTCCAGATGGCCGACCATGCTTTGTGCATCGGCCCACCGGCTCCTCTGGAAAGCTACCTGAATATCGAAGCCATCGTGGATGCCGCCAAAAAATCAGCGGCCCAGGCCATTCATCCCGGGTACGGCTTCTTGTCCGAGAACACCAGTTTCGCCAAACGGTGCGAGGAAGAAGACCTGGTCTTTATCGGGCCCACCTCGAACGCACTGGCTCTGGTGGGAGACAAGGTGGCCTCGCGGGTGACCATGAGCAAAGCGGGTATCCCCATTATCCCCGGGATGAAGAGCAAAGGGACGGATCCGGCCCTTTTCGCGGCCGAGGCGAAGAAGATCGGATATCCCGTGCTGATCAAGGCTTCGGCAGGCGGTGGCGGCAAGGGAATGGTGGTGATCAATTCACCCCGGGAACTGAAGGAGGCGGTGGAGGCCTCCATGCGCGTGGCCGGAGGAGCCTTTGGGGACGAGTCCGTCTATCTGGAGAAATACCTTCCCGCGCCGCGTCATGTGGAGTTTCAGGTATTGGCCGACACCCACGGCAATGCGGTTCATCTTTTCGAACGGGAGTGCTCCATCCAGCGCAGGCACCAGAAAGTCGTCGAGGAGACCCCCTCGGTGGCCCTGGACGATCGCCTGAGGACAAAAATGGGAGCGACCGCCGTGGAGGCCATCAAGGCCGCGGGTTACACAAACGCGGGGACGGTGGAGTTTCTATTGGACGATGACGGTCGTTTTTACTTCTTAGAGGTAAACGCACGACTTCAGGTGGAGCATCCCATCACCGAGCTGACCACGGGGGTTGACCTGGTCCGGCAGCAGATCGCCGTTGCCCGGGGAGAGAAGCTGTCCTTTAGCCAGAAAGACGTGCGCCGGAGCGGCCACGCCATAGAGTGCCGCATCTACGCTGAGGATCCGGCCAAAGGGTTCATGCCCTCATCGGGCAGGGTGGCCTTTTTGCGGGAGCCTGGAGGCCCAGGGGTAAGGCATGACTGCGGCATATACTCCGGCTGCCAGGTGCCGGTCCACTACGATCCCATCCTCTCCAAAGTGATCGTCTGGGGAGAAGACAGAGAGGCGGCAAGAAAGAGAATGCTCTCTGCCCTTTCTGAGACGGTCATTCTGGGGATTCAAACCAGCATTGGTTTTCTGCAAGATGTTATCGCCCATGCGGAGTTCATCGCCGGCAACACCCATACTGATTTCATCGACAAGTACATGATGCCGTGGAAAGAGGAAGCCGACAAGGAACTGCTGCAGGTGATCCTGACGGCCGCGGCCGTGGATGCTCAGGGGAAAGCTGGCCAGCCGGGCAGGAGTTCCTCCTCCTCGGTCAGGCAGGTGACTCCCTGGCAGACGGGGGGTGGGTGGCGGGTGGGGGGACAGTGAGAGTTACCGGAAGGGTTTCTGATCAGACCGGTTGAGGGAATCATAACCAGGCGGAATTCAGGAAGGTAAAATCAATATGGCCCGATCCTTTGGCAGGACATTCCAGTTCACCATCGGGGATACGACTCACCAGCTTTCTCTGTTCTCTGAACCCGGTCTGTACCGGGCGCATTTCGGAGACAGACAGCTAGAGGTCCATGTGCAGCCCATATCAGATAATTGCATCTTGTTGGACATCGATGGACATTCGGTGACCGTCTATCTGGCCGAGGAGGGTGGAAGGAAATTCATCTGTATCGGGGGCAGGCAATTTGTCCTGGAGGAGGTCCGCGAATCCGCCGGGGCGGGAGTGGCCGCTCAGACACAAGCGTTTAAAACAGACTATGCCCTGGTCTCTCCCATGCCGGGCCAGGTGGTGAAAATTCAGGTTTCCGAAGGCGATGTGGTGGAGAAAAACCAGACCCTGGCCATCGTGGAGGCCATGAAGATGGAGAATGAGTTGAAAGCATCGGCCCGGGCCCGGGTAAAGAAGGTCTGCGCCGCGGCGGGAGATCTGGTAGATGCCGGGCAGATCATTGTGGAGTTGGAGCCGGAGGAGTAAAAAACCCGTTATTCGAGAATCGAGATTCGAGACTCGAGATTCGAGACTCGTTGAACCCCGAGACTAGAGACTCGTAAAGGCTGAAGTCAAAAGATTTTTCCATTTTGCATTTTTCACTTTTCATTTTTCACTTTGCATTTCTTTTACCAGGATCAAGTGGGGGTTTTTATGGAACGTCTCCTCATAACAGGGGGCAGTGGTTTTTTAGGCGGCAATTTGGCCTCACTTGCCACCTATTGTTGGGAGACCTATACGACATACCATTCTTCCCCTATTCCTGAGAGGGGGTTTGGGACTGCTTTTTATGTGGATATCGGGAAAGAAGACGAGGTCAGACGGCTTATTGGCAAGCTTTCACCAAAAGTCGTCATCCATGCCGCCGCTATTACTCATCTCGATTTTTGTGCACAGCATCAATGGGTGGCGAGGGAGGTAAATGTCAGGGGCACCGAGAATGTCGCCCTGGCAGCGGAGCAGGTAAAGGCAAGATTGATTTATGTTTCGACGGATTCTGTTTTTAAAGGCGATGAGGGTCTTTATTCTGAAGATGACCTGCCGGAACCTTTGGGCTATTATGGCCAGACCAAATTAGAGGGTGAAAGGATTGTATCTTCTTTAAGTTCAAACTATTGCATAGCACGTGCTTCTCTTTTGTACGGTTGGAGTCTCAATTCATCCCGGTGTTTTACGGAGACTATGATAAACGATTTGAGGAATAAAAGGGAAGTGAAGCTTTTCGTGGATGAATACAGGACGCCGATGTACGTTAAGAATTTATGTGAGATGTTTTTAGAGCTGGCGGCGAGAGATGAGCTGCAGGGAATATTTCATATCGGGGGATCTCAAAGATTAAGTCGGTTTGAGTTTGGTTTGAGAATAGCGCAGGAATTTGGCTTTAACGAAAAATACATAAATCCCGTTTCAGTGAAGACATTTCCATTTGTAGATAAAAGACCAAGAGATTGTTCGATGAGAAATGAAAAGGCGGCCAGTATTTTAAAGGCGAAGTTTTGGAGTATTGAACAGGGATTAAAGGATATGAAACAGTGTCTCATGACTTAGGAGATACGCCATGAGAAAGACCATAATCGAGAAGATAATCGGAAATCACTCCGGCAGAGCAGTTACTCCTGGAGATATCGTTGAAGTGGAGATTGATACAAGAGTTGCCCGGGACTTCGCTGGGGCCAATGTGGTTAAGAATTTAGAGGAGCATAACTTGGCCATACACGAACCGGAGAGGACTTTCTTCACCTTCGACTGCAATCCGGGCGGTTCTGATCAAAATTACGCAGCCAACCAACATCTTTGTCGGTTGTTTGCAAGGACATATGGAATAAAGGTTTATGATATCAACATGGGCATTGGAACACATCTTGCCATAGATGAGGGACTTATCTTTCCTGGTGGAACTCTTATCTCCACTGATTCTCATGCCAACATCGTCGGTGCTATTGGCGCTTTCGGGCAAGGCATGGGAGACTTGGACATAGCCTATGCATTTGCCAAAGGCAGGGTGTGGTTTAAGGTACCACCCACCATAAAAGTTGTTCTCAAGGGTGAAGTAACGAACTTCATAACTCCGAAGGATATTACTTTATTTTTGCTTAAGGAATTTGGTGCGTCCGGTTTGCTTGGATATGCCTGTGAGCTCTATGGTGATATTATAGAGAAGTTAGATCTTTCCGGAAGGATTACTATAGCATCTATGGCCACAGAGATGGGGGCCATCGTCATCTTATTTACACCTAATCGGGAGATGATCGATTACTTAAAAAAAGTAGCAACAAAGGAATTTACCGCTATATATGCGGATAAGAACGCCGAGTATGAAAAAGTCGTAGAACTTGATGTCACAAATCTATCCCCGCTCATATCACGGCCGGGCCGACCTGATGATGTTGTTCCTGTTGCTGAGGTAGCGGGCAAAAAAGTAGATTCGGTATTCATCGGCTCATGCACCAATGGAAGGTATGAAGATTTGTTTAAAGCCGCACAGATCTTAAAAGGAAGAAAAGTGGCCCCCGGTGTTGTCCTTAAAATAGTACCATCAACTGATAGGATATGGCGACATTGTATGAAAGAGGGTCTTTTTTCTATCTTTAAGGAAGCAGATGCACTTATTGGTAATGCCGGTTGTGCCGGCTGTGCCGCTGGTCAAATAGGTCAGAATGGACCAGGGGAAGTGACCATAAGTACAGGTAATCGCAATTTTCCTGGCAAGCAAGGCAGAGGTGAGGTATGGCTTGCTTCTCCGAACACGGCAGCGGCATCGGCAGTTGCCGGGCATATTACCACCGAGGATAATATCCCGCAGAAGCCATCCATTTTTGAAATTTCAAAGGCCAGACGGGAAAAGATAATAGAGAGAGAAGTTTCTGAAAGACCAACGAAAACAAGAGGAAGGGTATGGGTTATTTCCGAAAACAACATAGACACCGATATGATTTACCACAATCGTTACCTGACAGTGACGGACATAAAGGAGATGGGAAAGTATGCTTTTGGCAACCTAAAAGGGTGGGAGGATTTTTCTGAGAAGGTAAAGCCCGATGATATCATTGTGGTGGGGAAAAATTTTGGCTGTGGTAGCTCAAGACAGCATGCAGTTGATTGTTTTCGAGCCCTCAAAGTAGGCATAATCATGGCCAGGTCTTTCGGCGCCATATATGAGCGGAATGCGATAAATTCAGGTTTGCCAATAATGGTGGCTCATGTGCAGAAACTGAACCTCAAAGATGGTGATATACTAGAGGTTGATTTTATAAGCGGTGAGATTAGAAAGTTGAAAACAGATGAAATTGTGCAAGGTAGTCCATTCTCTCCAATACAGCTCTCAATTTATAAACGAGGCAGCCTGTTATAGTCAACGGGAGGAAAGATGGGAAGGACATTTGCGGAGAAGCTTTTAAATGGCAAAGCAGGCGAGATTGTTTTTCGTAAACCCGACATCGTATTATCGCATGATAACACAGCCAGCATTAAAAAGACATTTGAGGGCATGGGCGGGAAAAAGGTCTTTGATGCGGATAATCTGCTTATCGTTCTTGACCACGATGCACCAGCCACAAACGCCGGCATTGCCAATGACCACAAGGTGATCCACGAATTCATATGCGAACAAAATGTTAAACGGTTTCATCCGGTAGGAGACGGAATTTGTCACCAGTGCATGAGCAAATACGCGCGACCTGGTATGCTGGTGGTAGGCAGTGATTCACACACTACTACTGCTGGCGCATTCAATGCATTTGCTTGTGGAATCGATCGAACAGAAACTGCCGGTTTGTGGATAAGGGGTGAGACATGGTTTAGGGTACCGGAAAGCCTGAAGATAGTGCTGAAAGGTAAATTCAATCCTGGAGTGTATTCCAAGGATTTAGCTCTTTGGCTTGTTGGTATGCTCGGTGCATCAGGTGCCAATTACCTGTCGGTTGAGTTTCATGGTCCGGGTCTGAAGGATCTTTCCATTGCCGATCGAATGGTTCTGGCCAATCTTGCCGCTGAGATGGGCGCCAAAAATGCTGTGTTTCCGTTAGATGAAATCCTTAAAGATTGGCTTAAAGATGATTATCAAGGTGTCTGGGCGGACCCCGACGCAAGTTACCTGGAAACTATTGAGATAGAGCTATCCGATATTGTCCCGGTAGTTGCCTCTCCTCATTCTGTAGATAATGTACACACAATCTCAGAAACAGGTGCAGTTGAGGTTCACGAGGCTATTATTGGAACATGTACCAATGGTAGAATCGATGATCTCAGGGTGGCGGCTTTCATATTGAAGGACAAAAAGGTATCTCAAGATGTACAGCTGCTTATCATACCAGCATCCAGAGAGGTATATCTTCAGGCAATTGAAGAGGGAATAATTGCAGCACTGGTTGAGGCGGGTGCTACTGTGCTTTCTCCAAGTTGTGGACCTTGTCTTGGCAAAGGCCAGGGAATACCCGCAGATGGCTGGAACGTCATCTCATCCGCGAACCGTAACTTCTTAGGAAGGATGGGCAATAAAAATGCCAGCATTTGGCTTGGATCGCCAGCAACAGTGGCCATATCGGCACTCTATGGAAGGATTGCTGATCCAAGAGAGATTTTAGATGAGAGCTTTGAATCCAACGAGTTTCCTTACAGAAGAGAACAGCCCCCAGTATATACCATACCTGAAGGCGAAAACAGATGCCTGAATGGAGTGTGGAATTATAAAGACGTAGACAACTTCAATACTGACCAGATGTTTGCTGGTTCGCTCACCTACGATATTAAGAGCTCCGCGCCAGAAAAGATCGTGCCGCATCTATTTAAAGGACTTGATGATAATTTCGCCAAAATGGTAAAAAAGGGAGATATTATTCTTGCAGGTAGGAACTTCGGCTGTGGCTCGAGTCGTGAACATCCGGCAGTGGGCCTTGCTCACATGGGCGTAAAAGCCGTGATTGCCAAGTCTGTATCAAGGATATTTTTTCGTGCGTCGGTGAATCAAGGGCTGCCTATTATCATATGTCCTGAAGCCGTAGAAGAATATAATGTTGGCGATCCAATAGAGGTATATTTAGAGGAAAACAAGATCAAAGTGGGGGAAAGATGGTTCCCCTATTCTCCGATGCCAAAAGAGCTGCTGAATATTTTCAAAGCAGGTGGACTTAAAAAATATCTTAAAGGAGAAGCGTGATGCAGGGAGCGGAGGCAGGCAGAAGGGGTAAAGGGGTAAGAGCGGATTGTTTTGTGCGGCTGGAAGCAAGATCATCAGGTGGTATCAAAATAGAGCTGAAAAGCAAAGTCGAGTCGATGTATGGTGATTCGATAAAGGAACTTGTGCAACAAATGATTAAATTTTTCAAAATCAAGGCTGCATATCTATATCTTGAGGACTCAAGTGCCTTTCCATGGGTACTTATGGCCAGGGTTGAAGCAGCTATTAAACGTTGTTATCCTGAAAAAAGCGAGGAATTTCTCCCTGATATGATGCCCCAAAATCTTTACACGAAACCAAGGGATACTTTCAGACGCACTCGCCTCTATGTGCCAGGTAATCAACCAAGGCTTGTGATCAATGCTGGATTATATAAACCAGACGGTATCATACTCGACCTTGAGGACAGTATAGCGCCCGCCGAGAAGTACTCGACCAGGTTTATGGTTCGTAATGCACTATGTGAAGTTGATTTTATGGGTGCAGAGCGTATGGTACGGATCAATCAAATTCCTGAAGGGATAGATGACCTTCCTTTTGTGGTTCCGCATAACATACACGTTATACTTATTCCGAAATGTGAAACTCCCGAGGAAGTAGAAGAAGTCGATGGCAAAACACAACAACTGCGTGCCAAACACAGTGTTAAAAATGACGTTTATCTTATCCCCATAATTGAGAGTGCCTTAGGTATAGAGAATGCATACAGAATTGCCACTGCGTCAGAGAAAGTTGTTGGCTTAACTATTGGACTTGAAGATTTCACTGCTGATATAGGAGCTGAACGTACAAAAGAAGGCCGGGAAAGCTTTCTTGCCCGTCAAAAGATAGTTATTGCGGCAAGAGCAGCAGATGTCCAACCGCTCGATTCTGTCTACTCCGATGTAGAGGATGAAAAGGGCCTCATGGCAAGCGTTATCGAAGCTAAGCAATTGGGTTTTGAGGGCAAGGGCTGCATTCACCCAGGGCAGATAAAGGTCATACATGAGGGGTTTGCTCCAACTTCTGCGGAGATAGATAGGGCGAAGAGGATAGTTGCCGCCATGGAGGAGGCCGAAAAGAAGGGTTTGGGCGTTGTATCCCTCGGTACTAAGATGATAGATCCACCAGTTCTTAAGCGAGCACAAAGAATACTTAAGCTGACCAGTATCCAGTGATGGAGGTGACTATGAATGGCAAGATCAACGCCTTGGGCAGATGGATTCCTGAGCAGATAAATGGGCAGCCTGTTATTCCGTTTCAAGGTATAGGCAAGTACATTCCTGAAGGTAGGAAAGCAGCGCCACCGATAGTAAGCTGTGCAAATTATCCGAAAGATGGCAACAAAGTCGTCAATAGCCTGCGTAAAGCACTTGAGCTTGCCGGAATAAAAGATGGAATGACCATCTCAACACATCATCATTTCCGCAACGGTGATAAGCTCACTAACAAGCTCTTTGATACGATGGCCGAGATGGGTGTCAAGGACCTTATATGGTTTCCCAGCGCATCATTCCCATGTCATGAACCGATCATTGAGCATCTTAAAAGTGGTGTGATTCATCACATCGAAGGTAGTATGAATGGCTCGCTAGGCAGGTTCTGCACAATGGGTAAGATGAAGGGTCAGGGTGTTCTTCGCTCGCACGGCGGTAGGTATCGAGCAGTACAGGATGGTGACGTCCACATAGATATAGCGGTTATTGCCGCTCCCGCAGCTGATCCTTTCGGCAACGCAAATGCACTGTACGGGAAATCAGCATGCGGACTGCTTGGCTTTGCCCTGGCAGATTCACAATATGCTGATAAGGTCATCATAGTGACCGATAACCTGGTTCCATTTCCCTGTATACCTTGGCAAATACATGGAAATCACGTAGATCATGTGGTGGTGATGGACGAAATCGGTGATCCAGAAAAAATTGTCTCTGGAACGACCAGAATAACGCGAAGTCCTGCGAGATTGCTCATCGCTGAGTATACAGCAAGATTTATAAAAGAAGCCGGTATTATGAAGGATGGCTTCTCTTTTCAGGCAGGTGCTGGTGGAATATCCTTGGCATTCATATCATTTCTCAAGAAGTTCATGGAGGAGGCGGGAGTAAAAGCTGGTTGGGTAAGAGGGGGTAGCACCCGCCACCTTGTTGAATTGCTTAATGAAGGTCTAACCTCTTATATACTTGACGGACAGACATTTGATCTTGACGGCGTTAGATCTATGCGCGACAACCCCAATCATGTTTGGACATCACCGTTCACCAGCTATAATTATCATGGCAAAGGCAACTTCGCTTCCATGATAGATGTTGTCATACTTGGTGCTACTGAAGTAGATGTTTCCTTCAATGCCAATGTGGTGACCCATACGGATGGTCTGCTACTGCATGGAATGGGAGGTTGGCAGAATTGTCTTTTCGCCAACTGTACGATACTTGCCTTACCATCTTTCAGAGATCGAATTCCAGTTATTGTGGATAAGGTCACTACGATCTGTGGACCTGGGCAACTCATCGATGTTGTGATAACGGAGAGAGGAATTGCCATCAATCCGGCCAGGAAAGATCTCATAGATTCATTAAAAGGATCTGATTTGCCGGTAAGAACGATTGATGAGATAAAGATAGAAATCGAAAAAATTTGTGGAGGCCCCCCTGTTCCCCCCAAGGTAGATAAAAAGAGGGTGGTAGCTGCCATCGAATGGGTTGACGGCACTGTCATCGATGTTGTCTACAAAAAGATAGATTGAGATAAGAAAAAAACGGATGAACCGCTGTTCTTAATTGAAGTTCTAACCAATGTTGCTGGAAGGGCCTAATTATTTGATTTCATAAGCGAGAAGAGAATTTTCAGGTACGATTTAACAAGGGGCTATGACGGAGAGTTTTTTCTTTGAAATGAGGCAAATTTTTCGTAGATTGTGAAAAGATTCACTTTCATTAAGGAGGTATTGAATGAGTACATCGCCACGCGATGCGGTCATCGTTAGCGCCACCAGGACGCCCAGCGGCAATTTTCTGGGTTCCCTTTCCTCTTTCACCGCGCCTCAATTGGGTACTATGGTCATCAAAGAGGCGGTGAAAAGGGCCGGCATCGATCCCCAGGAGGTTGGTGAGGTGATCATGGGTCAGGTGCTGCAGGGGGGCTGTGGTCAGGCTCCTGCGCGCCAGGCGGCCATTTATGCCGGCATCCCTCCGGAGGCAGGTGCCATGACCATCAACAAGATCTGCGGCTCCGGACTGAAGGCTGTGGAGTTAGCTGCCCAGGCCATTCGGCTGGGTGATCAGGATGTGATCGTGGCCGGGGGGATGGAGAGCATGAGCAATGCCCCTTACGTATTGCACGGCGCCCGGAAGGGGTTAAAGTTCGGTGAGCAGAAGCTAAAGGATGGCATGATCCTGGACGGTCTATGGGATTCCTTCAACGATTTTCACATGGGAGTGGCCGCAGAGCTCACCGCCGAAAAAGGCCAGCTTTCCCGTGAGGATCTGGATCAATACGCCTACAACAGCCAGATGAAGGCGGTCAAGGCCATCAAGGAGGGCAAATTCAAGGCCGAGATCATCCCCGTGGAGATACCCCAGAGAAAAAAGGACCCGATTATCTTCGACACCGACGAGACCCCCAGGGCCAATACAACCCTGGAGGGCCTGGCCAAGCTGCGCCCGGCCTTCCAGAAAGACGGCAAGTTGACTGCCGGAAATTCGCCGGGCCTTAGCGACGGAGCGGCGGCCGTGGTGGTAATGGCCAGGGAGAGGGCCGAGAAGCTGGGTGTCAAACCCATGGCCACCATCCGCGGCTATGCCACCGCCGGCACCGAGCCCAAATGGCTGTTTTATTCCCCGATAGTGGCGGTAAAGAAATTGATGGCCAAGCTGGGGATGACCATCGACGATTTTGAGCTCATCGAGGCCAACGAGGCCTTCAGCGCCCAGGCTCTGGTGGACGGCAAGGAGCTGGGTTGGGACTGGGAACGGGTAAACGTTCACGGCGGCGCCATCGCCATGGGCCACCCCATCGGGGCCAGCGGTGCCAGAGTGCTGGCGACTCTGCTGTATGCCTTGGCCGATAGAGACAAGAAGGTTGGCTTAGCCGTTCTGTGTCTGGGTGGGGGCAACGCGGTGTCCATGTGTGTGGAGCGTATGTAGTGAATAATAGAGTGATTTTGTGAAGACAACATAAAGAGGAGGAATTGATATGACCATCTCCAAGATAGGCGTCGTCGGTGCCGGAACCATGGGCAGCGGCATCGCCCACATCTGTGCCCTCTCCGGATACGATGTTTGCCTGGCCGACGTGAGCCAGGAGATTTTGGATAAGGCCATGGCCGTCATCGAGAAGAACATGGGGCGGCAGGTCAAGAAAGAGATCATCGGCCAGGATGACATGGACAAGGCTCTTTCTCGTATCAAGACCAGCGTGGACCTGAAAGAGACCGGGGATGCCCAGGTGGTTATCGAGGCCGCCAGCGAGGACATGGGTCTCAAGAACAAATTGTTCGGCCAGTTAGACCAAATTTGTCCCCCGGAGACCATCCTGGCCACCAATACCTCTTCCCTGCCCCTCACGGAACTGGCCGCTGTTACCAGTCGCCCGGACAGGGTGATGGGCATGCATTTCATGAACCCCGTTCCGATGATGAAGCTGGTGGAGCTGATCCGGGGTCTGGCCACCAGCGACGAGACCTTTCAGATTATCGAGGATTTGACCAAAAAGCTGGGCAAGACACCGGTGGCGGTCAGCGATTACCCCGGTTTTGTGGCCAACCGCTTGCTGATACCGATGATTAACGAGGCGGCTTATGTCCTCATGGAGGGAGTGGCCACCAGAGAGGACATCGATACGGTGATGAAACTGGGGATGAACCATCCCATGGGACCTCTGACCCTGGCCGATTTGATCGGGTTGGATATTTGTTTAGCTGTGATGGAAGTTCTTTACAAGGGTTTTTGCGATTCTAAATATCGGCCTTGCCCGCTGTTGCGCAAGATGGTGCAGGCCGGCCATCTGGGGAGAAAGACGAGGAAAGGTTTCTACGATTACGAGTGAATGGATCCAGCTTGAGGGCATCCCCAAAGGGAGGGATCATGAATCTAGATTTGACTGAAGATCAAGAGATGATCAAAGAACTGGCCGCAAAATTTGCCACCGAGCAGCTCAAACCCCTGGCCGCAAAGTGGGATGAA
>DAOVRJ010000177.1 GCA_030628225.1 Candidatus Zixiibacteriota bacterium
AAGGGGGGTATATCCGCGTTCTGCCCGTTGAGAAACTGCATGAAGAGGAGCTGGAGCTTAAAAAGTATGAGCAGGACAAGCAAGACCTGATTCAGCTGGAACATCGGATCCTGGCCGTGGAACACGCAACCGCAGATGAGGTCAAAGATGCTCTGGCCTCCGTGCTCTCCAAAAGGGGGAGCATTGAGATCGACACCCGAACCAATTCTCTGGTCGTCACCGATATTCCCCAGAATTTGGACCTGGTAGCCCAGCTGGTTGAGGATCTGGACAGGGAAACGCCCCAGATCACCATCTCTACCAAACTGTTTGAGGTTGACTCCAGAACCTTGTTTGAGATGGGCATTGACTGGACGGTCATCACTGACGGCAAAATGATACAGCAGGTCACAGCCAGCAGCGTCTCTGAGGCCATCGGAACGTTTACTTACAGTACCATGAAAGATAACATCGACCTGGACGCCCTGCTATCGGCCATTATCAGCAAGAATAAAGGAGAGATTTTGGCTCATCCCGAGATAACCACCCTGGACAATAAGGAAGCTTATATTGTTATGGGCCAGGAGATACCCATGAAGACTCTGGACGAAGCCGGCAATGTTATCACAGAGATGATTCAGGTGGGGACCCAATTGACAGTAACCCCGCATATCACATCCGAGGGTAAAATTCTGCTGGAGCTGGAGCCGGAGCGAAGCTCCTATGAGGTAGACCCCGGGGCCGGCATCATCATCAACACCCAGAGAGCCAGGACCAGCGTAGTGGTCAAGGACGGTCAGACGGCGGTCATCGGTGGTATGACCATCAAGGATACCAAGAAGATTGAGAAGGGGCTGCCCATTCTCCAGGACATCCCCCTTTTAGGAAACCTGTTCAAGTATCAACGGAATGAGGTAACCAAGAAGGATCTGATCATCTTCGTCACTCCCCACATCGTGACTTCCCAGGAGTAAATATCCACAGGAGCCCGGCTGCAAACGTCAGAACATGGGAGTAGCCCGGCATTCTGCTGCCTTTCTTGGCGGATTTAAAGGACCAGCCATTTTTCCCTGCCCCTCTTTTATGCTCGCCCGCATCCCTCAGTAAAATTTCCTTGCCATTTTTAAGCTCCGTTGCTATTTTGGGTTTAACCTTGCAGGTCACTTACATCCTGTAGTGAACCGTCAATTTCTTTCGCTGCCGGGGTCTGTGTGCAGATGAACATTCTCCTGACAGGCAAGCCCGGGGTGGGCAAGACCACTGTTATTGGAAAAGTCCTATCTCGACTTACCCGGCGTCTGGGCGGTTTCACCACTCAGGAAATCCGTCAGGAAGGCTGCCGCGTTGGGTTCAGCATCAGGGCAGTTGACACCGGTCAGGAGGGAATACTGGCCCACGTAAATATTTCCGGTCCCTATCGGGTAGCCAAGTACGGCGTGAACGTAGAGGATATGGAGAAGGTGGGAGTATCTGCCCTGCGCCGGGCCCTTAAATCCGGCGATCTGATCATCATGGATGAGATCGGTCGAATGGAGAATTACTGCCCATCCTTTCAACGAGCGGTTCTGGAGGTCCTCGATGCCCCCAAAGACGTGCTGGGCACTCTGCAGATGAAATCCACACCCTTTCTGAACCAGATTCGGGAGCGCCCGGATGTGGCCGTCAGGCTGGTCACTTTCCGGAACCGTGATGCTCTGCCCGCCGAGTTGATAGAGCTTTTGGGAAGAAGGGATTACCGGAGCGAGAAAAACCCATGAGAGTGGGCGTGCATCGAGGTACCATGATCAGGGTGGGCGTTTACCTGGCCGCCCTGATGGTGGTGATCGTTCTGTTGCGTCAGCGGCGCACCCTGATTCCCACATACAGCCTCAGAGTAATTGAGGTACGGGAAATGGACCAGCTGGGCCCCTTGTTTGCCAGAGAGGGAGAGAAGTTGGTGGTGGTAAGGGTCTGGTTGACGGTTCATGCCCAGATCAAGGGCCGTCTGGGGCCGGATTTTTTCAGCCTTCAAGATGCCCAGGACCGAGAATATCGACCTGATTTTCTCTCGCCGATGTTTTCCAGCGATCTTCCAGGGAATCATGGCCCAGGAATTGAAGGGACCCTGGTGTTTCATCTGCCCCGAGGAATGGTGGGCAAGAGTTTATCCTTCCACGCATACGCAGAGAACGATGCCCCAGACCTTAAATAAGCAGATTTTGGCCCAGAAAGCGGACCATGAGGAAGTTCTTCCCGGCCAGATCGTCACCGTCGTCCCTGATCTTCTGCTCAACCACGACGACTATCTCACGTAAGTTCAGACAGTTAGGAATAAAGAGGATAGAAGATTGATTTCCCACGTCAAAAAGGGATTGGCCGCAAGAGAGCGGTGACCGTTCCGGTCATGAGGACCAGCAGAGATGGGAGAAGGCAGATGAGCCGAAGGTGGGTGACCCTTTTCGCAATACAGATCTTGATTCTGGGAAGTTCTTTCGCCTGGGTCCGGGGAGAGACCGAGCCGCCCGATTATGCACCGGGGCAGATTTTGCTCAAGCTCCAAGGGGAGCTGGAAGGGCTGAAGGTAGAAAGTAAGACTCAGGTGATCACCACGGGCATTGGCAGCCTGGACCGGCTGAACCGCCAGTTTGCGGTAACCAGCATGGAGAGGGCTCTTTTCCCCCTGCCGGGGGAGAGGGGAGATGCCCGCGTAGCCCACTTGGCCGGCGAATTGAGGTGGATCTACCGCCTGGAGCTCGAGGGAGGTCAGGATGTTTGGGAAGCGGTCCAGGCATACGGGTGCGATTCCCATGTGGTCTACGCTCAGCCCAACTACCTGAACCGGCTCTGCCTGGTGCCGGATGATTCTCTGTATCACCAGCAGTGGGCTCTGTCCAAGATGCAGATGCCGGCGGCCTGGGACATCGAGCGGGGAAGCGGTGATGTGATCGTGGGCGTGGTGGACTCCGGCATAGATTACGACCACCAAGACCTGGCCGATAACATCTGGATCAACCCCGGAGAGGATCTCAATGACAACGGCCAGGTGGACAGCAGCGATTTTAACGGAATCGACGACGATGCAAACGGATACGTGGACGACATCAGGGGTTGGGACTTCACCGACGCCCCCCTGTTTGCCGGCCTGGGCGACTATCGGGAGCGGGATAACGATCCCGACGACGATCTGGGGCATGGTACCCACGTCTCGGGCATCGTGGCTGCCATGGCAGACAACGGCGTCGGTGTGGCAGGCATATCGTGGCACTCAAAGCTTATGCCCCTGCGGGCCGCCTTTAGGATGTCCCTGGGGGCTTTTCTGGAGGACGACGATGTCTCCGCGGCCATCGTCTACGCCGCCGACAACGGAGCGCGGGTGATCAACATGAGCTGGGGAGATCCGCGCATCTCGCCAGTGGTCCGGGATGTGATCGCTTACGCCTATGCCAAAGGCTGTGTTATGGCCGCGGCGGCCGGCAATGTGGACCAGGCGGGCATCTTCTATCCCGGCGGGTTTGACCAGACCATCGCCGTGGGAGCCTCCACATCCTATGATCAGCGGGCATCCTTCTCCAGCTTTGGCCGGAACCTGGACGTTTTGGCCCCCGGCTCAAACATCATCAGCACCTTTCCCGATGACGAGTACGGATCGTTGGGAGGTACCTCCATGGCCACGGCTCATGTCTCCGGCCTGGCCGCCCTGCTGTTGGCCAAAGATCCTGGACTGTGTGCCGAAGAGGTGAGGCAGATCATCAACACCTCGGCGATAGACCTGGGAGCTTCCGGCTGGGATCCGGAAAACGGGAACGGGCGGATTGATGGGCTGCGCGCCCTGAGGATGGGGCAAACCACCCGGGTTCAGATAACTCACCCTCAGACGGGAACCGGCCTGGATTCCTGTGCGGCCATCGTGGGCACTGCCATGGGGATTTATCTGGAGAGCTACGCCCTGGATTACGGGCTGGGGCTCACTCCCACCAGCTACCAGACCATCCTGGAGCCCACCTGCTCTCAGGCTCTAGAGGAGACCTTGGCCGTGTGGAAAGGGGTTGGCCAGCTGCCAGATACCAGCTGCACCATTCGTCTTCGGGTCTGGCAAATGGATGGGCAGGTGGTGGAGGATCGTGTGGTCGTTCATGTGGACCACACCGCCCCCGTTCTGGACCAGATCCGGTCCGTTCGCCGGTTGGACGGAGATGGTTATGCCATTTTCGTGGAGTGGCAGACGGATGACGAGACCCTGGCCGGGCTTTTCTACCGGCCCCAGGGGCAGGAAGAGTTCTCCGTCATGGAGGGCATTCACGTGGCCGGAGAGCATTCCCTTGATCTCTCTGCGGAGCTGGAGCCCGGTGAGTATGAGTTTTATCTGACCGGCACCAACCCCGCCGGATTGACCACGGTGGACGACAACGGTGGTCAGTTCTATACCATCTCCGCCCCCTTTGAGATGGTGGACCGGGGTGGGTTTTTGCTGTTGGATCAGCTTGCTCTGGGCTACCTGTTTCATCGTCCCGTGGACCTGGACGGGAACGGTCGCCGGGAGCTCTTGTACATGGCCTTCAGCGACACCTCCGTCTATGGAAAGGCCATGGCCTATGAGATGGGAGAAGACCGTCTGCTGAAGAGGGTTTTCCAGAGCGAGACGAACTATCTGGTTTGGGATGTGGGGGACGCTGACGGAGATGGGAAGGGTGAAATTCTGGGGGGTGGGTATGCCGAGATATACCTGTTCGAAAGCCCCGACTCGGCCAGCTTTCCCGATCCTCTAAATCCCGTCTGGAGCAAAGAGGGTGTGTGGGGCAGCCAGATAGCTGATACCGATGGCGATGGAGTACAGGAGATCATCTCCAAGTTGGAAGTGGGGTCAGATATAGTCATCTTCGAAAATGAGGGGGATAACGAATTCCAGCAGATAGCCAGCTTACCAAACCCCACGGAGGGGCGAAACAGCACCGGTACCAGGTTCGCCATCGGCGACTTCGACGGAGATGGGAAGATGGAGATATTAGCCGGGGACTCCGACGGGGACATCTATATCTACGAGGCCATGGGAGACGATGAATACGATGCAACGTGGTCGACTAACACCGGACTGGAGGACGCCCGTTATCTGGCCGCCGGGGACCAGCTGGCCGGAGGGGGGAGCTGGTTTGCCGTGGCCGCAAAATGGACGGATACCTATGATCCCAGATCCACCTATTGGCGGCTGATCGTCTACCAGCCCACAGGAGATAATCAATATGCCCCCGTGTGGTCCCAGGAACTGGTGGGGGTCAGTGGTCAGGGCAGCGGAATTGCGACCGCC